>JAAYXC010000331.1 GCA_012516115.1 Bacillota bacterium
ATGGGAATCCCCGAGGGAATCGGCTCGGCCCTGTTGAAGATCCGCGGTCTCTATCCGTCGCTCAGGCCCGCCGAACGCAAAGTGGCCGACTACGTCCTGGCCAACGCGGCCGCGGTGGTGCTCCTCTCCTCCACCGAACTCGGGGAGCGCACCGGCACCAGCGATGCCACGGTGGTCAAGTTCAGCCAGCGGCTGGGCTTCCGGGGTTACCAAGAGTTTAAGATCGCCTTGGCCGCCGAAGTTTCGGGCCAGGCCACGGCGGTCTTCGGCGAAGTGGAGCGCGATGATGACCTGGCGGTCATCCGGGACAAGGTCTTTGCCGCCAACCTGGAGGCCTTGAACGACACGCGCCGGGTCCTGGATCCGGCCGTCTTGGAAAAAGTCGTCGAGGCCATCCTCGCCGCGCCCCAGGTGTGTTTCTACGGAGTGGGCGCCTCGGGGTTGGTGGCCCTGGACGCCCAGCAGAAGTTCATGCGCATCGGCCTGATCTGCCATGCCTACAGCGACTCGCACCTCCAGGTGACGCAGGCGGCGCTCCTCGGTCGGGGGGATGTGGCCATCGGCATCTCCCATTCCGGACAGACCAAAGATACCGTTGAAGTCATCACCCTGGCCAGGGCGAACGGTGCCGTGACGGTGGCCCTGACGAACTTCCCCCGTTCGGCCCTGGCCACAGCCGCGGATTACACCCTCCTGACCTCGACCAGGGAGACGGCTTTTCGCAGCGGGGCCATCGCCTCCCGTCTGGCGCAACTCTCGGTGATCGATGTCCTCTTCACCGCCGTGGCCGTGCGGAGGTTCGACCGATCCATGGCCTTCTTGGACCGCACCCGCCGGGCCGTGGCCGGGAGGCGTTCCTGAACGGAAGAGATCGTCATACCACTATCGGTACCCGCAGCGATGGAGGTGCAGATCGATCCATGGAAGATTGGGAACGTCTCGCTACCGAACACAGGAACGCGGCCTCGTACGCCCTCGATACCATGGGCACCGAGGAATTGCTTAGACTCATGAACGACGAGGATGCCAAGGTCGCGCCGGCGGTGGCCGCGGTGATACCCGCCGTGGCGGTCGCCGTCGAGATGGCCGTGGAGGCGTTGCGCGCGGGGGGGAGATTGATCTACGTCGGCGCCGGCACCAGCGGTCGGGTGGGTGCCCTGGATGCCGCCGAATGCGTCCCGACCTTCGGGGTCAGCCCCGAGACGGTCCAGGCGGTCATCGCCGGTGGCGAGGCGGCGCTGTCGAGCCCCATCGAGGAAGCCGAAGACCGGGCCGAGGCCGGAGCGGCGGATCTGGCCGCTCGCGCGGTGGGCCCCGGGGATCTGGTGGTGGGGATCACCGCCAGCGGCCTCACGCCGTATGTCCTGGGCGCCCTCCGTCTGGCCAGGGAAGCGGGGGCCCGGACGGTCCTTTTGACCTGCAACGACTGTCCGGAGGCGGCGGATTATGCCGACGTGGTCATCGCCCCGGTGGTCGGCCCGGAGGTGCTGACCGGGTCCACCCGCCTCAAGGCCGGCACGGCCCAGAAAATGGTCCTGAACATGATCAGCACCGCCACCATGGTGCGCTTGGGCAAGGTCTACCAGAATCTGATGGTGGACATGAAACCGACCAACAAAAAGCTTCAGGCCCGTGCGGTGCGGATCGTCCAGGCGGCCACGGGCTGCGGCGAAAAAGAGGCGGCGGCCGCGCTGCCCGCGGCGGGAAATGAGATCAAGACGGCCATCGTCATGATCCACAAGGCCTGCGACCCGGCGACGGCCAGGAAGATCCTGGCCGAAGTGGGCGGGTTCGTCCGCCGGGCCATCGCGGGGGAGGGGAAGCCGTGAGACCGGAGCTCTTCCACCGTCTTGAGCGGATGACCCCGGAGGAACTGGCCGGCCAGATGCTCATCCTCGGCTTCCCCGGCCAAAAGGCGGAGGCGGCCGCGAAGGTCCTCGCCTTAAAACCGGCGGGCGTGAGCCTGCTGCCGCGCAATCTGGTGGACGCGCGGCAGACGGCCGCCTTGACCGGGGCTCTGCAGGCCGCGGCGGCCGAGGCCGGCGCCGAGCCGCTCCTCATCGGTGCCGATCAGGAGGGCGGGGCCATCACCGCCGTGGCCGACGGGACCACGCTTTTTCCGGGGGCCATGGCCCTGGGGGCCGCCGGAAAGCCGGAATTAACCGAAGAAGTGGCGCTGGCCCAGGGACGCGAGGCCGCGGCCATGGGGATCAACCTCAATTACGCGCCGGTGGCCGACGTCAATTCCAATCCGCGGAATCCCATCATCGGTGTGCGGTCTTTCGGCGACGATCCGGTGGAGGTCGCCCGCCATGTGGCGGCGGCCGTCCGCGGCTACCGTACGGCCGGGATCCTGGCCACGGCCAAACACTTTCCCGGCCATGGGGCCGCCGAGATCGATACCCACCTGGGTCTGCCCGTCCTGCCCGTGGAGATGGAGACCATGGTCCACCGGGAATTACCACCTTTCCGCGCCGCCATCGCCGCCGGCGTGGATGCCGTCATGACCGCCCACATCGTCTTTCCGGCCTTGGATCGGCTCCATCCGGCCACGCTCTCCGCCGCCATCCTCGCGGGGCTCCTCCGGCAGGAACTCGGCTTCAACGGCTTGATCCTCACCGACTGTCTGGAGATGGAGGCCATCAGTTCCCGTTACGAACCCGAGGAGTACGCCCTGGCCGCCGTCGAGGCCGGCGCCGATCTGCTCCTCGTCTCCCATACCTACGAACGGCAGGTGGCGGTCCGGGATGCCATCGCCGCCGCGGTGCGCCGCGGTACCTTGGCCCGGGAACGGGTGGCCGCCTCGGTGGCGAGGGTGCTCTCCGTCAAGGAACGTCTGGGCCTCTACGATGCTCTGCGGCCCTCCCGGGCCGACCTGGAGGGGATGCTGGCCGCGCATGGCGCTCTCGCGGAGAGGGTCGCCCGGGCCGCCGTGACCGAAGTCTGGAACGACGGAATCCTGCCTCTGGCCGCGGAAACCACGGTCGTGGCCGTCTGGCCGGAGATCGCGCCGCGACCCCGCGTGGGCGATCCGGCCGCGGTTTCTCCGTTGGGCCGCGTGCTCGCCGGATACTGCCGGCGGGTGATCGAGATCCGGTTCCCGGCCGTCCCGGGCGTGGAAGATACGAAGAAAGCCCTTTTCGCTGCCGCGGCCGGCGACGTGATCGTGGCCGCCACCGCCGGCGCCAGGCCGGAACAGACGGACGCTCAGATAGAGCTGGTCAGGGCCCTATTGGAGCTGGGGAAGCCGGTGATCGTCTTGGCCCTGCGAACTCCGTATGATCTCCGTCGCCTGCGCGGCGCAAGCGCGGGCTTGGCCGTCTACGACCCGGGGGCGGTCGCGGTAAGGGCCGCTGCGGAGGTGATCTTCGGCCGACGACCGGCCTCTGGTCGGCTGCCGGTGGCCGCGGAATACGTGGCCGGCGGACCCGGCGAAAAAGCCGGGACGCGCCCTTCCCTTTGAACATGAACGGAGGCCCGTTTCCTCGGCGCAAGTTGTTAGGGAAAACCGGGTAAAGGGGGGGAGAATGGCGGTTAGCCTCGTTCCTCGTCTCCGCGAAACGAAAACGAGGGAGAGTGAAAGAGAATGAAGAAGTTTGCCCTTTTTACTTTCGTCCTGGTCCTCCTGCTTCCGCTGCTGGGGACGGCAATGGCCAAGACTTCGCTGGAAGTCTGGATCATGCAGCCGGGTAATCAGGACGTGGAAAAACTCCTGGCCCAGGCCAAGGCCGATTTCCAGGCCAAGAATCCCGAGGTCGAGGTGAATTTGCAGTTCGTACCCTGGCTCTCCGCGTGGCAGAAGATCACCACGGCCGTGGCCGGCGGCGAGGCACCGGACGTCTGCGAACTCGGCACCACCATGACCCCCTTCTACGCGGATATGGGCGCGCTGCTCGACATGACCAAATACGTCCAGGCATGGGGTTACGCCAAGGATCTCGATCCGGGCGTGCTGGAGAGCGCCGTCATGGATGAGAAGCTCTTCGGGGTACCCTGGTATGCCGGCGCCCGGGCCCTTGTCTACCGCAAAGACTGGTTCGCCGAGGCGGGCATCAAGTCCCCGCCTAAAACATGGGATGAGTTCCTGGCCGCGGCCAAGGCCATTCAGCAAGTCGATAAAAACGGCAAGGTCATCCGCTACGGTTTCGCCTTCCAGGGCAACGGCCGCTTGACCTGGCTCCCGTTCATCTGGCAGAACGGTGGGGAGATAGGTTACAAGAAGGACGGTAAGTGGGTCTCGGGGATGAACTCTCCGGAAGCCATCGAGGCGATTCGTTTCTACGCGGATCTGCTCCTCAAACACAAACTGAGCCCCGAGGCTTCCGTGACCTGGAGCGCCCTCAACGCCAGGCAGGCCTTTGCCCTCGGTACCTGCGGGATGCTCATCGAAGGACCGTGGGGACTACCCCCCATCTACAACGCCAATCCGGAGATCGCATCGAAGATCGGCGTCTGCCTGCTGCCGGGCAAGAAGAAGATGGCCACCTTCGTGGGTGGAAGCAACCTGGTGGTCTTCAAGCAGTCCAGGCAGAAGGACCTGGCCGCGGAGTTCGTTCACCTTCTCATGGGCGATAAATACCAGCTCGAATTGGCCAAGATGCTCAAGTTCTTCCCCGGTCGCGTCTCGCTCCAGGACGACACGGCCTTCAAGAGCGATCCGATCCTCAAGGTCTTCGCGGAGCAAATGAAGTACGGTCGTTCCCTGCCGGCCGCGCCCGGCTGGGGTTCCATCGAGAAGCTGGACGTCCCCGGGGTCATGCTCCAGAAGATCCTGACCGGTCAGATGAGCGTCGAACAGGCGGCGGCCTGGGCGGCGGAGAAGATGAACGATCTCTTCAATCCGTGATCGCCGCGAAGTCCGCCGGTTCCTCGGTCTTCCGGGGTGGAGTTGACCGCTCCTGAAAAGTGCCGGCGGTGGCGCGGTCACGCGCCCCCGCCGGACGCTCCGATCCTTCTTCCTCGATCGTTATTTACGGCCATGGACGGCCCAAGATGGGGTGAAATCCTTGGTGGCACTGCGGGTGGCCCTGAAACGTTACGGTTTTCCGTATGCGTTGCTCCTGCCGGCCCTGCTGGGGGTGGGAATCCTGACGCTATATCCGTTATTGAATACTTTTTGGCTCAGTTTTCACCGATACAATCTGCTCCGCCTGGGCCAGGCGCCGGTCTTCACCGGCCTGGAGAACTACCGGCGGATCTTTTCCGATGAGTTCTTCTGGTTCGTCCTGCGCAATACGGGCCTCTTCGCCGGCGGTTGCGTTCTGGCCACCATGGCCCTGGGAGTGGGCGTGGGCTGCCTGTTGAACGTCCCCTTCCGTGGCCGGACGATCCTGGGTGTGGCCGTGCTTCTGCCCTGGGTGATACCGAAGGTTGCCGCCGGCATCGTCTGGAAATGGATCTACGACGACCAATACGGCATCCTCAATTTCATCCTGACCAAACTGGGCTTTGATTTCCAGGGGTTCTCCTGGTTCTCCTCGGCGCCCATCGCCTTTCTGGCCGTGGGGGTGGTGGTCGTCGGGCAGAGCTTTCCCTTCATCGCCCTCTCGATCCTGGCGGGACTCCAGGCCATCAGCCCGGAGATCATGGAGGCGGCCGCCGGGGACGGGGCGGGCCCCTGGCAGCGTTTCACCCTGGTCACCCTGCCCATGCTCAAAGGGCTCCTTCTGATCCTGACCATCCTCTCGACGGTATGGGATTTCAAAGTCTTCGACCAGATCTTCATCATGACCGAGGGTGGACCGGCCCAGAGCACCTATGTGATGGGCATCTACGCCTGGATGACGGCCTTCGGGGAGATGCAGATGGGAAGGGCCGCGGCCATCGCCATGGTCATGTTCGCCATCCTGGCCGTCATCACCCTGATCTATCTGCGCATCGCCAGAAGCGGAGAGGGGTTGGAATGATGCGCCGTTTCCTGGGCAAAGCCGGCATCTATTCAGCCGCCGCGGCCGTCCTGGTCTTCTCGGTCTTCCCTTTCGTCTGGATGGCCTTGACCTCGTTCAAGCCGAACGAGGAGATCTTTACCGCCGTCCCCCGTCTCCTCCCCACCAGATGGACCCTGGCCCAGTATCGTTACGTGATCGATCGGGGTGGTTTCGGCCGGTACTTCTTAAACAGCGCCGTCATCGCCCTTTTCACCACGCTCTGCGGCATCTTCGTCGCCTCCCTGGCCGCCTATGCCCTGGCGCGTTTCCGCTTCCCCGGCCGGACGGTCTTTCTCCTCCTCATCCTGGTGGTACAGATGTTCCCCCTGGTCGTCCTGATCATCCCGCTTTTCATCATCATGCGGCGGCTGGGCCTCCTCGACAGTTACCTGGGGTTGGTCATCGCCTATACCACCTTCACCCTGCCCTTCGGCGTCTGGATGCTCAAGGGGTATTTCGAGAGCATCCCGTCCTCGCTGGAGGAGGCGGCCATGATCGACGGTTGTTCGCGGATGGCGGCCTTCGCCAGGGTGATCGTGCCGGTCTCGGCGCCCGGGATAGCGGCCAGCTCGATCTATGCCTTCATCGGCGCCTGGAACGAATTCATGTTCGCCATGACCTTCATCAACAAGGAGTCCATGCGTACGCTTCCCCTGGGGCTGCAGGCCTTCTTCGGCCAGTTCACGGTGGAATGGGGACCGGTCATGGCCGCCTCGGTCATCTTCACCCTGCCGGTCCTGGTCTTCTTCCTGCTCGTCCAGAAACGGTTGACCACCGGATTGGTGAAAGGAGCGGTAAAAGGGTGATGTTCGTAGCCGGGCTCGATCTGGGCGGCAGTCACGTGGACTGCGTGGTGGCCGACGGGAACGGATTGCTCCTTGGCCGCGGTCGCGGGGGGCCGGCTAATCTTTTGAGTGCCGGACCGGAGACGACCATGGCTTCGTTGCGGGAGGCGCTGACGGAGGCCACCGCCGCGCTCCCCGGCGGAGTGGCTGACATCGCGCGATGCGTCATCGGTGCGGCCGGCGGGGCCGATAGCCGCGTGGCCGCGGAGCTTTCCGGGATGGCCGCCGCCGCCGGGATCGCAGGTGCGATCCACGTGACCCACGACGCGGAGATCGCCCTGGCCGGCGCGCTCCTGCATCGGCCGGGGATCTTCTTCATTGCCGGGACCGGGAGTATCGCCTACGGTGAAGACGAGGCGGGTAACCGGGCCCGGGCCGGTGGATGGGGGCCTCTTTTGGGCGATGAGGGGAGCGGCTATTATCTCGGCCTCGCCGGGCTGCGCGCGGTGATGAGGGCCTTCGATGGACGCGGCGCCCCTACCGTCATGACCGGCCTCTTCCTCAAAGAACTGGGTCTCGGGCGGGAGGAAGAACTGGCGACCCTGGCCCATTCCCCGGGAACCCTGACCACGACCACGGTGGCGGCCTTGGCGCCGCTGGTCATAGCGGCGGCCCGCGAGGGCGATCCCACGGCGGTCGATATCTTGGCGGCGGCCGCCGCCGAACTGGTCCTGGCGGCGAAGGCCGTGGCGGTTCGCCTGGGGATGGAGGCGCCCTGCATTACTTACGGCGGGGGCCTTTTTAAGGCGGGCGAAACTTGGTCGACGCCTCTGCGGACCGCCCTCAAAAGGGAGATCCCGTCGGGTCGCCTGACGCCGCCGGCGGCGCCGCCCGTGGCGGGAGCGCTCTTTCTCGCCCTGGGCCCGCCGGGACGGCTGAGGCCAGAGATCGCAGCCGGGATCGCCCGGCAACTGGGAGAGGATGCGCGATGGGCCTCCGAGTGGTGACGGTTGTGGGCTTGATGTCCGGCACTTCGGCGGACGGGGTCGACGCTGCGCTGGTCCGTTTTCCGGCGCCGCGCCGTTTCGAGCTTCTGTCCCATTACCATCTTGGGTATGAGCCCGAACTGCGCGCGCGGCTCCTTAAGGTCGCGGATCGGGCGGAGGGAACCATCGACGAGCTCTGCCGGCTTAACTTCATCCTCGGTGAGATCTTCGCCCGGGCCGTCCTGGCGGTGATCGAGAAGGCCGGTTTCGCGCCCGAAAAGGTCGACCTGATCGGTTCCCACGGTCATACCGTCAGGCATCTTCCCGGCCGCGACGGCATTCCCGGCGCCACGCTGCAGATCGGCGAAGCCTCCGTCATCGCCGAGCGGACGGGAATCACCACCGTCTGCGATTTCCGCTCGCGGGACATGGCCGCCGGGGGGCAGGGCGCGCCGCTTGTGCCCTTCTTCGACTATCATTTCTTCGCCGAGCCGGGGCGCACCCGCGTCCTCCTGAACATCGGCGGCATCGCCAATCTCACGGCGATAAACGGGGATCTGGGGCCGGAGAGGGTCGTCGCCTACGACACCGGCCCGGGTAACATGCTCCTCGACGGGTTGGTCCGCCTGATGACCGGCGGGGCCATGGACTACGATCGGGATGGCCGCATCGGCTCCGCGGGCCGGGTCAACGAACGCCTGCTCTCCTGGGCTTTGGGTCACCCCTTCTTCGCCCTGACGCCGCCCAAGACCACCGGCCGCGAGGAATTCGGCCAGAAGTTCCTCGAACGCTTCATCGCCGTGGGTTTGGAAGCGGGCGCCTCCTGGCCGGATCTCGTGGCCACGGCCACGGCCCTCACCGCCGAGACGGCCGGGGCCGCCTGCCTCCGGCCGATGGATGGACTCCCCCCGGCCGACGAGGTGATCCTAAGCGGCGGCGGCGCGCGCAATCCTCTGCTCGTGCGGATGTTGCGGGAACGGCTCGGCGGTCGCGTGGCCCTGCGCACCATCGATGAATACGGTCTGCCGAGCGAGGCCAAGGAGGCGGTGGCTTTCGCCTTTTTGGCCAAGGCCGCGGTCGAGGGCCGGCCCAACAATCTCCCTTCCGCCACCGGCGCGCAGAAAGAGGTGGTCATGGGGAAGATCGTGCCCGGCAGGGGGTATCCCTGCGCGGAGTAGGCCCGCTCACGGCGCAGAGGCCATAAACCGATCCTCTATGAAGACAGGCATGAATGCAGCCGATGACACCGCGTCGATCCGGAACAAAACAAAGTCCATGGACGATCCGAATAACCGGCCCCTATGAGCGGGCCCGGGTGTGAAGACTGATATAGTTAGCGCCGCCCACGTTTCTAGCCCGGTTCCTCCCGAGGATAACGCGCGCCACGTTATCCGTGTTCGTCGACCGTCGTTAGCAGACTCTCCAGCCGCCACTGTACCGGACAGGCGATATCCTCCACCGTCCCGACCAGAAAACCGTGCATGTACGGCGGCTTCGGCTCCAGGTGCCGGGGATTGACGGAAAGAATGTACTCCTCGACTGACGGTGGCACAAGATCCGGCTCGACCAGCAGCAGCGGCGCGTGTTTGCCCATGTGTGACAGGGGATTACCGCTGATGCCGCCGTACCACCGGTCGTAGCGGGCAAAGCGGAAACCCCATCCTCGCTTCTCCCGGACGCACCACCCGAATTTACCCGTTGGGCTGCAGTATCGGGTGAAATTAATCGCCGTCTCGAAGGCGTCCCGCCCGCAGATTCTGTCCACGAAACCACAGGTCAAGCCCCGAACCGCCCGTTCTACCTCCGTCGAGACGCTCCCCGGACCGCCCAGAATGTAGACGTCCGGCTGGGTCTGCCTGATGGCGCAGGCGGTGGCGGGCGGCAGGTAATCGCGGCCCGCGAGGAGTATGGGGTCTTCCATGTGTGCGGCCCAACCGGCGGCCGGCAGGGCTTCCTCGAAGCGTTCCCCCGAAACAAGCATCACTTGGCGTTTCGCGCCGACGATGTCCCAGACCGCCACCGCCGTAGCAACCGGATCGGGACCGCCGACGCGGCAGACAGTGAACCCCAGCCGCCTGACCTCCTCGTCAACGGACATCGACAGTGAGCCTATGGTCAGAACCTGGGCCGGGGCACTTTTCCCGGTGGGACTCAGCCTTAGAATCTCCTCCCGGACCACGGGGTTCAGGTGCGTCGGCTCGGTCAGGAGCACCGGTCCGTTCCTTGGGAAGTGCATGAGCGGGGAACTCACCAGCGCATCCTGATAACACATGCCGTCTCCTCGAGCCAGCATGACGGCGCCGGGGCGCATCATCGGATCGGCTGGGTTCGCCCAGACGGCTTGCGAGACGGCGACCGCTGTCTCATACTGGTCCCTTCCTTGGAAGCGCGTCGTGTTGGGCGTATTGCCCGTTAGCAATAGGCATCGGCCGATCATGTTTTTGTCACCTCGTTTGCTCCATCGTATGCCGGTCAAGGTTGCTCGGCCCAAGATACGATAAGCAGAAGAGTGTGATTCTCGTGGTAGCCGCCACGTCATACTTGCGCGCCTAAAGGGACATAATTCAACCAAAGAACCGATAATGAGCATGGACTAAATGATGGGTTTTGGCTGGGCGAGGATGGTCTTCATGGGCCTATGCCTGGCGGTTTTCCTAGGCGGGCTACTGGTCCTGGGTGCGTTTCTCCTGCGATGGGTACTCATGTCCGCAAACCAGCGCGGTTCGGCGGAAGAAACCCTCAAACTTCGTCTGGCCAAAGGGGAAATCACCAGGGAGCAGTACGAGGAATTAAAGGGTCTGATACGGCAATAAAGGAGCGGGCTATGCGACACTTGACGCGATCGCCCTCTTTTGATCTATCGCCTTCCTCGGGGTCTGGCGGTGGCAGTGGAGCAGGGGGCGGCGGATGGTCGAGCGCCGGCGCGACGCCCGGGACGAACGGGACGGTCAAGATTATTAAACTCAGGCGCGGCTACGGCCTTTTCTCCGTCGTAAAACCATCCAGAATTTCCAGGGCATCAGGCTTATCGTCATTGTTATGACCTGCAAAACATCCTGGCCGCCCTGGTCTTGAACCCGGAGGGCTGTTTCGTGGCCGCGGACGACCGGATCGTCGGCTACATCTTCTCGCGCCGCTGGGGGGAGATCGGCTGGATCGGCACCTTCGGGATCCATCCGGACCGGCGGGGCCGGGGCCTCGGCCGGCTGCTCCTGGAGACGGCCGCCCGGCATCTTTGCGGCGCTGGCTGTACCGTCATCGGCCTGGAGACCATGCCGGAGAGCCCCTACAACGTCGGCTTGTATCTTCGCTCCGATTTTCGCCTCATCCACCCGACCGTACATATGACCAAAGATCTAGGGCCCATCCCCGTGGATGGGGAAGAGTACAGCCTCTTCTCCGCGGTCGAGAAGGCGCCGGCCCTGGCCGCGGCCGCCGCGCTGAGTCGGGCCGTCTCCCCCGGCCTGGACTACGCGGTGGAAGTTCAGAACGCCGGCGAGTTCGGCTGGGGGGAGACCCTGCTCTTCGGCCGGGTGGATCCGTGGGCCCTGGCCGTGGTGCGGACCGTCTCCAAATGCGGCGAGACCCCGGAACCGCAGGCCGAGGTCAATCCCCTCATCGTGCACCCCGAAAAGGCGTCGCGCTTGGAGAACGTACTGGCGGCGGTCGAGGCTTTCGCGTACCGGCGCGGTTTCCGGCAGTCGGCTTTATTGGTCAATGCCGTCGACGCGGAGGCTCTGCGCGCGGTTCTCGATCGCGGCTACCGGGTGGCCAATGTGAGGCTGCGGATGATCTTGGGACGGGATTGAGAGAAGCCCGCGGGGATCGATCTGAGTAGATGGATCATGTAGGCCATCTTCTTCGACCCGCGCCGCCGAGGGTAAAGGGCCGGTTAGAGGCTGTATCTTTTTTAAGGTTTAGACCATGGAAATGAATTCGGGCGGGGTGATTGGGGGGTATTTTCGAATTATTGACATTACCATTGAAAACCATTATGATCAGGATCTAGAGAGGGAATGGCTACGCTTAGACCAATCACCTTTTGGAGAGATAAGTCTGTATATACATAATCATTATCACCGAAAATACTTGGAATCAGTATGTGTATATTTTTTTCTACCGACCCCTTCAGTCGAGATCGCTAAGGACCGCCGCTTATACGCGAATTTTTTAGATATACTATTGCAATCGAGGTGAAATCACATGGCATCTGATTGGCGAATTAGTAGTCTTTTACATGATACCGTAAAACAATTCGAGGAACATTCAAAGCGGGTGGAATCTATCCTAGATACGGCACGTCTCAAGTTTGAACAGGATTACACAGGTACAACTGCGGGTGCAGGTTTGATTCTTTTAGCTGCTTCATTGTGCTTAGCATTTCTAGACAAGAATCCGCTTATTACGGTGGTCGGTATAACTGGAGGTATTTTACTTATAATCAGTGCACTATTTTTCAGGCATCGTAACGGCGAAAGCCAGGTCAAGAATGCGGAACAAATGATCGAACTTGAGAGAGAACGCGCCCTTTTTGCACAAAGATCAGCGGTTCTGGAACACATTTGGGTTTATGGTCTTCCAGAAGGTACACCGTTAGCGCAGATTCAACTGCTTTTGGGTGATAGTTCTGCAACGCCTGTCGACAAAACAGGTGCACCTTTGCGCTGGCGTGCACTACCCGAATCAAAACCATCCTCTTCAGATGAAAATGAAAAAGATAAAGACACAGACGATGCACCACCTTTTTGAGATTGTAACAATGGTTTGTAATTACTATCTTTTTAAGATATTGTAAATTATGGAATGCTAACCATAGGTAGGTTTGAACATAAGTTACAATGAATATAATAAATATCTACCAAGCGTATCGAGCGGACGCCTGGGCGAAAGGGAAAGAAATGGCGCCGCTCAAGCGGGGACCGGCAAGGAGCAAGGGTAGGTTCTGGGATTGGGTTAAGAGCATCGAGGAGGAACCACAATGAAGCTGAAGACCGTGCGCATCACTAATTTCCGATCCGTGACGGACAGCGGAGAGTTTGAGGTCGGCAACATCACGTGCTTAGTGGGTAAGAATGAGTCGGGGAAGACGGCTGTCCTGCAAGCACTTCACCGCCTGAATCCCTTGGATGAGAGCGCGGGGAGGTTCAGTGTCACGGACGATTACCCGCGGGCCACTGTGAGTGATTACGAGCAAGACGTCAAAAACGGAAAGCGAAAGCCTGCGGATGTGGTCACGGCCACATTCGAACTGTCAGATACAGAGGTGCGCCTGATCGAGGAGGATTTCGGAGCAGGATGCCTAAAGTCGGGGATGCTGACTCTAAAACGGGGCTACCATGATACGACGTACGTGACTCTCGACCTCGATGGGGCGGTAGCGTGTCGCACCTTAATCGAGCGGGCGGAGTTGCCGGCGAGTGTTGCTGTGAAGTTTAAGGAATGTGAAACCCTGGAGGAACTTTCAAAGGCCGTCGAGGCCACCGAGGAGGACGAGCATACGAAACGCCTCAAGGCCCTCGTGAAGGAGATACAAACGGAGGGGGGGGTCAAT
>JAAYXC010000332.1 GCA_012516115.1 Bacillota bacterium
CCCCCGCCCGGGCAACGAGGATCCGGCGGTCGAAACTCGGCGCCACGGCCTCCCCCGGCCGGAGGAGGAGGAAACGTTCTTCGTCCCATTCCCCGTTAAGAAAGGCACACAAAAGCCCCGCGTCACCCGGCAGCTCCTCGAATTCCCAACCGAGGTCGGCGGCGCACGCCTTGGCGCAGGCCCGGTAGTCCGCGCTCCGGGGAAGGCCCCAGTCGATGTAGGCCGCCCGGTCGTACCGCCGGTACCAGGCCGTCTCGACCTCCAGGAGGTAGGCGGCCGCCTCTTCCCCGAAGGCCTCGGCATACTTTTTTCGCGCGGAGGCGAAACGTTCCGGCCCCGGTGGCAGGGAACGCTCGACCCAACCGGCGGTGAACCAATAGGTCCCTGGATGTTCGGCGAAATGGGCTTCGTAACGTTCCTTGCTCCCGAGAAAGAGGGTGATGCAATCGTGGGCCCGGGGAATGACGAGGGAAAAACGGCGGGAACGAAGGCCCACCGTGCCGTTGCTGCAAAGACCGTAGCCGAGGAGGATGGCATCGCACTCGTACTCTGCCGCCCGGCCGAAAGGCCCGCCCAGGTGCGCGCGGTCCTCCCCGCGCTCGATCAGGTCGATGGCCGCCTGGACCCGCCGCCGCAGCTCGTCGGGGACGTTATGGAGCCCGTGCGGGAGGAAGTGGAGGTCGATCACCGGCGCGGCTGTGGCGGCAATGGCCGCCACCTCGCGGACCATGACCTCGCAGCCGATGAAGCAAAGGCGCAAGGAAAACCACCCCGAGGATCTTTCGACGACGAAGGGCATCGATCCTGCGGAGAACTATTCGTTCGCCGCGCTTTCAAGCGCCGCGACGCGGGAAGAGAGGAAAAGAATAATCGGGATGGCCTAATGGAAAGGTTAGTTCTAGCGACTCTGCCCCGACCTTTGCTCTTGCGGCTTTTCCTCCTCCACCCCCTCGACCTCGATTAACTCCACCTGTTCCTTGTGGAGACTTTCTTTAAGGGTTTCCGGAACCGGGGCGTCCATGATGAGATAGTCCATCATCCCGATCGGCCCTACATAGGCCACGGCGATCTTCCCCAGTTTGGAGCGGTCGGCCACCCCGATGACCACCTGCGAAGAAGCGGCTTTGGCCATCTTGAGCTGGACCTGGTTGGGATCGCCGTCGGAGATGCCGAATCCCGGGACCAGAGCGTCGATGCCCATAAAGTACTTGTGGGCGCGAATCCGCTTGAATGCCTCTATGGTCTCGTGGCCGTTCGCTTCGTAGTTTTGGGAACCGCAGATCCCGCCTACCAAGATCACGGTGATCTGGGGGTGCGGGAGGAGTTCAAGGGCGACCTTGACTCCATTCGTAACCACGGTGATGTTCTTGTTGGCGAGGGCCCTGGCCACCTCGATGCAGGTTGAACCTCCATCCAGGATGACGACTTCACCGTCGTTCACCATCGCCGCGGCCCGCTGGCCGATTCTCATCTTCGCCTCGCGGTTTAACGCCTCCTTTGCGTTTAGCGGCCGCGCCTGGAAGGGCTCGCCGATTATGACCGCCCCTCCATGCGTCCGCACAAGACGGCCTTCACTCTCGAGGAGCTCAAGGTCGCGCCTGATGGTGATGGGAACCACCCCAAAGGCTTCACTCAGCTCGGCCACGGTGACCGCGCCCTTACGCGAAAGTAGTTCGAGGATCTTCTGCCGCCTCTCCTCTGCTAACATGCCGCCTCCTCAATCTACGACCGGTCGGTCGAACCGACCGCCGAGATGCGGACCGAGCCGGTAGTCCAATATGAACATAACAGAGTTCGTTCCGAACGTCAAGATTCACCCTTAGCCTTTTAACCCGTTCATGCTGATCCCCTGGACAAGGTATTTGTTGAAAAACAGAAAGATGACAAAGACGGGTATCAGTGACAAGGTGGACATGGCGAACAGGTCGAGTCAAACGATCATTAAGCAAACCAGCCAGCACATAAAAAGGTTCGTCATCCTTCGGTCAATAAATCCTGCATCTTGGGAGCTGTAAAAGAAAACCTTCCGGTAGCTCCACTTCGTAACGGATCGTCTCTTGGTCACCAATACCTTAGCTCCCTTGGCCAGGCCGACCGGCAGGGCTCGCATCCTCTCTCGTCTCGATGCTGCAGCGGTAAGTGTAGCCGCCGATGCCGTCGAGCACTTCCCCTGGCCGCAGATCCCGCTTGGCGATTGCCGTCACCTCGGCCACCAGCCGTTCCTTCGGGAACATCGTCGGCTGCCTATAGCAACATGGCCTTCATAATCCACACCTCCTTCCCTCGAACCCCATCTCCGCCAGCTTGCAGCCGACCGCACCGCCTGGATGCGTGCGGGCGAACTCTTCGAGGGTATAACCCTTAAGCTTTAGGAGGAGTGTGCAAAAGGCGTCCCCGACGATGGCGTTGGCCAGCGAACTCGTGGTAGCTATCATACCGAACGGATCCGCATCGGGCGCCACCCTGACCCGGACCACGGCGTGGGCCATCGACCCAAGGGGCGAATCTCTCTCGGTAAAGGCGATGAGCTTGGCCCCGCGCTCCTTGGCGATGGCCGCGAACTTGACCACCTCCGCCGTCTCGCCGCCCTTGGAGATGGCGATGACCGTGTCCTCCGGTCGAATAGCGCCCGAGGTGCCGTGCAGGCTATCCGCCGGATGGATGAAGAGAGCCGGTACGCCTGAGCAGGAAAGCAGATGGGCAAGACGGGCGGCCACGGCATTCGAGGTGCCGGCTCGGGGGAGTATTCTTTTTTTAACAGGTCAAAAGCCATACTCCGGGAGGCCATCGACAGATCAGTCAGGGCGCGGCCTCCCAATCGCCTCAGGATGAACTCCTCATAATGCCAGTAACCGGCAACCTCCCGCGCTCTGGGATGATGCCGCTCCAGCCACATCATCTTGGTTAGCGAGCTGATAGGGTGGGGCGGCATGCCGGTGATGGCAAAGAGTCATTCGCGACCCACCGCCGCCGCCAGTTCCTCGACCTCGGCCAGATTTCGCCGATCCATACCGAGGATGGCTGGGCCGAGCGGATTACCTTCCGCGTCCACAGGGATGACGGCGTCCCCTTGCACCGAGACGCTGAGCGCCTTCATCTCCCCGGCGTCGAATCCGGCGACGGCCGCGGCAGCCGTTGCTTCGCACACCACCGACCGGGCGGCAGACCATACCTCCTCCACGTCCTGCTCGACAAGGCCGGAAGCGGGACATTTCACGGAACACTCTCGGTAAGCCGTGGCGATTAAACGCCCATCGACGGTGAAGACCCCGGCCTTGCAACCGGTGGTGCCGAGGTCGAGCCCAAGATAGAGCGTCACTGTCTTTCGCCTTCTTTTCGTTCCCTTACCACCCCTTCCTCACCTTGACTTCTTGCCTATCAAACCTATTTGCTATAAGTCCTGTCGTGACTGCGGGACCGCCAAGGCTAGTGGTAATGGGTTTGGCAAAAAGCAAGCAAAGGAAGCTACTTTGATGCCCAAAAGTAGTGTGGTCCTCACGGCTGAAGAAGAGACTACCGGTTTCGTTCATAACCACGTAGATACTTAGAGGCGTCCCTCCTCACCGACGCCTATAAGGGCTACTTGAGGCTAACTCTTACGTAAACACGTGATGAAGAATATCAAGGAGCCGCCGGAATTCCTGGAATAGTTACAACATCCACTAGTTGGTAACTTCAAGGCTATACTCGTACTCTGGAGATACGCACCGTGACGAGAAACCAGAAGCATTTTCAGGCCTATCTGTAAAGAGTGTTTTTACCTTAACCGGTGGTTCAGACCTAAACAACTCTTCAGCCAGCCGGGCCTTGGAGGCTTACATTAGATGAACTACGAGACTATTAAACTCGAGAACCGAGTTTATTTCTAAGAATATCTATAATAACTGCAAGCAACAAGGCTATACCAATTATTACATTTTGCCAATACGGTGACACTCCTGCCAGCACAATTGCATTACTTAAAACACCCATCAAAGCTGCACCTAATATTGTTCCAAAAACTGTTCCTTCCCCTCCGGATAAAGCTGTACCTCCAATTACTGCTGCGGCGACTGATGGAAGTACCCAATTATCTCCGACTGTAGGTTGTCCAGAAGTAAGTCGAGCCACCATTACAATTCCAGCAACTGAGGCTAAGAGACCAGATAAAATATAGGCCATTCCTTTGATCAGATCTGTACGAATTCCCACTAGCCTGGCAGCCTCTTCGTTGCCACCTGTAGCATACAGATGTCTCCCAAATACTGAATGCCATAACATAAAATCAATCATGAATGATATTGTAACCATAATCACAATAGGCATAGGAATTCCTATAAGGGATCCACGTCCGAGAACGAAAACACACTCAGGAAGTCTAACTATCGCCCATCCTTGGGTTATAACCATGATTAATCCACTAAAAATTTGCATCGTGCCAAGGGTAACTACAAATGGGTTCAAGCCTATCTTCGTAACCAATACAGCATTTATAAGACCACATAGCATACCTGCTAACATCCCAAGACATATACATATCCAAGGATTTATAGACGTGTTTACCATAAGCCATGCCGATAGGATGCCTGTCAATCCCCCTACGGCCCCAACAGATAGATCTATACCCCCTGTTATAAGTACAAGCGTCTGACCAAGTGCAACTATCGCAATAAAAGAGAACTGGCGTATAACGACTGATAAATTATCGATTGTTCCAAAATTTGGTATTGTTAGAGCAAACCCAAATGCAAGAAGAAGTAAAGCTATAAAGATTCCTATTTCTCTAAATGCTAATATACTCGCCAATTTTTTCCGATGCGGAATACTCATATGGGTTCTTGTCTGAAGTTCACGTGCTCTAATTTCCATCCCAATATCACCTCATCACTGCAATATTACATACCCATAGCTTTACGGAGAATTTCTTCCTGATTTGTTAAATTAGTAGGTAAATCTGCTACAATCTTGCCTTTTCTCATAACAATTATTCTATGAGCAACTTCCATTAGCTCAGATATCTCAGAAGATGTTACGATTATCCCTACTC
>JAAYXC010000333.1 GCA_012516115.1 Bacillota bacterium
AATTAACAGATACAACCAAATAGGAGATCAAGGCTTTAGAAGAGAATTTTTTATGGGGTCTATTTCTTTTTGGACATGGAGGCAAATTGGATGGGTAACCAATTCAAGGATCGTTTCCTCTTTTTGCTTTTGAGCCTCTTTGTCCATCTCGTAGTTTTGACCGGTTATTGGTGGGGAGGGTTATGGCGGCGCTTCCCCGTTTCATGGTCGTATTCATATACCATCGGGCTTCTTATTCTGATGGCCCTTTCCATATTCATGCCTTTTATTGCTTCTGTTAATACGCGTTTTTACCTTTTAATGTTCCGTTTCTTTATGGGGATCATCCTGGCCGTGCCGACCGCCTCTTCGCCCGATACCTTCGGTTTGATGTATTTTCTCTTCGCCTTTGAGGGTTTTGTCTATCTTCAAAGCTGGAGTCGTCCTTTACCGGGCCTTTTTTCCCTCGGGATCTCCACTTGGCTGGCTTATCTCCGGATCCCCCTTTGGGGACGGCCGCCCGACCCGGTCAATCTAAGGGCTTTGGGGCTTGCCTGGACGGATTGTTTGGTAGGAGCAGTCGTAGGTTATCATCTCGCCCATCTTTTGCGCGTCCATGACCAAGAAGCGCGTTTGATCAAGGAACTGCGGCGAACGAATACGTATTTGGCCAATACGAATATGAACCTCCAAGATCTGGCGGCCCAGGCCGAGCTCTCTACGATGGTGAGGGAACGGACGCGGGTGGCGCGCGAAATTCACGATACGATCGCCTATACCCTTACGAACCTGATCTCTTTGCTCGATGCTTACCGTGAAAGGTTACAGGCCCAGGGGGAGATTATCTCGGAAGAATTAGACCAAGCCCGTCCCTTGGCCCGGGATGGATTGGCCGACGTCCGGGCCGTCCTGCGCGGTCTACGGCCGCGCAGCGACGAAGGGTATAATGGACTCGGGAATATCATGCGCTTGGTGGAGGTCTTCCGGCAGGCCACCGGGGTGGAAGTCCACTTAAGTTACGGGGATGCCCCCCAGTTTCCGGGCGAGACCCTGGAGGCGGTCTTTTACCGGGCGGTACAGGAGGGACTGACCAATGCTTTCCGCCACGGCCGGGCCACTCAGATTTTCGTTTCTTTCTGCCGGATCAGAGAGGGCATAGAATTGACCGTCCGGGACAACGGGGAGGGTGCGACGGCGGTGACGGGAGGGTTCGGCCTGCTGGGAATCAGGGAGCGGGTAGAGGAATTAGGCGGGGCGGTAACTATTGTCACGCAACCGGGATGCGGGTTCACCCTTCGGGTCTGGTTACCCTTACCCAAGGAGGGGGAGGTTAATGAATTCTCTTCGGCTGGTGATCGTGGACGATCAGAAGCTGTTTCGGGAGAATCTTAAGACCGTCCTCGAGCTGCGCCTGCCGGAAGTCAAGGTGGTGGGCTTGGCCGAGAACGGCCGGGAGGCCTTGGAGGTGATCCGCGCCACCCGGCCCGATCTGGTCCTTTTGGACATGCGGATGCCGGTGATGGACGGGGTGGAATGCCTCCGCCGCCTGCGGGAAGAGGGTAACGACGTGCGGGTGATCGTTCTGACCACGTTTGACGATGACGAATATATCGTCGAGGCCTTACGGTTTGGCGCCGTCGGGTATTTGCTGAAAGACATCGAGCCGGAACAACTCACCGCGGCCATCGAGCAGGTCCGGCTGGGAGGAACCCTCCTTTCGCCCCAGGTGACGGCGAAATTGGTCACGGAAGTCGCCCGGCGGTGGATGGTCGAAGCCCCCCTCGCCGCCTCCCGGGAAGCCCTGGCGGAGCTTACTCCGCGCGAAATCGAGATTCTGCGCCATATCGCCAGGGGCGAAGACAACCGCGAGATCGCCCAGGCCTTGCACCTGGCCGAGGGCACGGTGAAGAATTACATCAGCAGTATTTATGAGAAGTTGGGCCTAAGAGACCGGGCGCAGGCGATAAGGTTTGCGATCATGTGTGGGTTGAATTGATTTATTTCTATTATTTTCCTTTTAGTTTCTTTTGTTCTTCTCATATGACCGTAGTCATATTTATAGTGCGGCAAGTCATGCTTTAAAACGGGTCTTCAGACACTAACAGCGGGCCGAGGCCCGCTGTTATATTAGAGTTGAATAAACGTCCATGGATTCCTGATACGTTTTGGTTTCGTTTCTGTTAAGATAAACAGGCTATAGGATGTGA
>JAAYXC010000334.1 GCA_012516115.1 Bacillota bacterium
GCACAACAGCCGTAAACCTCGCGCCTTCGTCCTATAGGCCGCTTATTATGGGACGAATAGAATGTAAGCACACGGCCGGCAAAGGAGGTTGGCTTAATGGAAAAGATGCCGGTGAACGGACTTACTCTGGCCCGTGCCTACGTACAACCCCAAGTTTATGCGGGTCGTTGGGATGACATGGAGGGTCTGCGGCGGGGGACCATCTTCCCCGAGTTATATAGCCCTTACGTCCCGAGCGAGTACATCGTGGAAGGAGTGGGTGGCCGTGTCCCATGACCAGTTGGCTTTGCTCCACGAGATCCAGGCGGTGGAGTTCGCCTGCATCGATCTCCAGCTCTATCTCGACACCCACCCGGACGATCATCGGGCCCTGGCCGACTATAACGCCCAAGCGCAAAAGATGGCGTCCTTGAAAGCCGAGTATGCCGAGCGGTACGGTCCGCTGATGCATTTCGGCCACGAGCCGGCGGGGTATGCCTGGGCCTGGGTTCATGAGCCTTGGCCCTGGGAAATCGCTTACTAGACAAGGAGGTGACGAAGATGTGGGTTTATGAAAAGAAACTCCAGTATCCGGCAAAAGTGAGCAAGAAGGATCCCCGGATGGCCAAGTATCTCATCACCCAGTACGGCGTGCCGGACGGGGAGCTGGCCGCCGCCCTTCGTTACCTCAACCAGCGGTATACCATGCCCACGCGCCAGGCCAAGGCGGTTTGTAACGATATCGGCACCGAGGAACTGGCCCATCTCGAGATCATCGCTACTCTTGTTTATAAATTACTCAAGGGCGCTACCCTCGAAGAGCTGAAAGCCGTGGACCTCGGGGGCCACTACGCCGAGCACGACCGGGCTCTCTTTTATACGGACGCGACGGGCAATCCCTGGACGGCGACCTACATCCAGGCCAAGGGCGACCCCCTGGCCGACCTCCACGAGGACATGGCCGCGGAACAGAAGGCGCGGGCAACCTATGAATGGCTTATCAACGAGGCCCACGACGACCCGGACCTCGTGGACACCCTGCGGTTCCTGCGCGAACGGGAGGTAGTACATTTCCAGCGGTTCGGTGAAGCGTTAAATAACGTCTACGAAGAAGCGCAGCGGAGGAGGATCTTCTAACTTCCGTCCGTTTCCATCATCGGCCGCGAGGAGGAGAGGCCCTTGCCGGTAAAGCTGAGAATTTTGATCTGGGGGGTAATCGGGGTTTTGGTGGCCGTCGCCCGCCTGGTCCGCTGAAGATAAAACGCCGGGAATTATAAAAAACCCGCCCGTCCGGCCCTATGGACAAGGGGTCCGGCGGGCGGGTCGTTTTATCATGATATGGTCTTTAGTCCCTCCGGCCGAGGAGTTCGGCGATGCGGACCGGTTGGCCGGTGGCGATGGACTTGTTGGCGGCAATCCCGATCAGGATGGACATGGCACCGTCCCGGCTCGTGGCCGCATGGCCCAGGGGATCGAGGACGTCTTCCCGGAAGAGCATCTCGAGGAGTCGCCTGTCGCCACCGCCGTGTCCGCCTTCGCTCGCCGGCACGGTGAAGGTCTCCACCCCACCGTAAACCGGATAAAAGCGGATGGTAAACCGGGTTTTGCGTTCCTTTTCGCCGAACGCCGCCAGGTACCAGTCCGCAGGATAGCGGTTTTCCGGGGCGGTACGTGCGGCGAAACGGGGTTGGGTGGTCGGGAGGAAGGTTTCTTCCTCCGTGGCCTCAAGACGACCCAGCGGCCCGTTGAAGGCTACCGACCAACCTTCGAAAGGCGCGTAAGAACTCAGATTATAAGAGAGAAGCATGCCGTTTTTGTAACGCACGAGAACCGACATGGTGTCCTCGATGTCGATACGGGGAGAAAAGACGCAACCGTCGCGGTGATAGCCGTCGTGAGCCTCGTTCTCAAGGTAGAAGGAACGTAACTCTTCATCGGCGCGTAAGTCGAGATGGAACTGGCAGGCGGAGGTAAACCGGCAGTCGAGGCAACGCTCGCTCCGCTGGTCTCTGGTGGGACCGTAGAAACGCCGGGCGCCCAGGGCGAAGACCAGTTCGGGTTCTTGTCCCGTCCACCAGTTCACCAGGTCGAAGTGGTGGGTGGCCTTATGGACCAGGAGGCCGCCGGAGTTGGCCTTCTGGGCGTGCCACCGGCGGTAGTAGTCGGCTCCGTGGACGGTATCGAGGAACCAGCGAAACTCCACCGAGAAGATCTCGCCGACGATGCCCTGGCGGAGGAGCTCTTTGATCTTCGTTTTGAACGGCGCGTACCGATAGTTAAAGGTCCCCCGGACGCGCCGGCCGGCCCGCTCTTCGGCGGCCAGGATGGCCCGACATTTCTCGTCGTCGATGGTCATGGGCTTCTCGGTGATGACATCTTTCCCGGCCTCGAGGGCTTTGATGATGTATTCGTGGTGCGTGGCGTCTTTGGTGGTCACGATCACCGTGTCGCAGGATACGTTCGCCAGCATCTCTCCGAAGTCGGTAAAGGCCGGGACGTCTCTTCCCAGGAGGCGCTTGGCCAAGGCCAAGCGGCCGGGGTTGAGATCGCAGATCCCGGTCAGCTCCGCTACGTCCGCATAATCCTTCACCAGGGGCAAGAGAAACATCTTGACCCCCCGTACGCCCGTACCGACCAAGCAATACTTTTTCTTTGCCATTTTTCCTCCTCTTTCCTGTAGGTGCTTTTATCTACAGTTTACACGTTTGCATAAGCCGTGTCAATAGTGCGTGTCCTCGTTAAAATCTTGCCGAAACGTCACGCATAATCGTCTTTAAAGCGGGAATGTGTTATAATCAATAATCAAATGCAAAATAGATAAACGTGTGCATAAGCGAGGACGTGAAGACCATGGGGTAACGATCAAAGATCTGGCCCGGTTGGCCGGCGTAAGCCATGCCACGGTCTCGCGGGCGCTGGCCGACGACCCGCGTATAAGCC
>JAAYXC010000335.1 GCA_012516115.1 Bacillota bacterium
GAAGACGGTTGCGGTTGGCCACCCCGAGGGATATCCCCCCCAGACTGCCCACCGCACAGGCGGTCAGGCCGAGAAGAATGACGACCCCGAGGCGAGGGGCGACCCGGGCGAGGAAGACAGAACCCGCACCGAAGATCCCGCTGCAGAGGTAGAGGAGCAGCACGGCCTGGCGGTGGGTCAATCCGAGATAGAGAAGACGATGGTGGAGATGGTCGCAATCCGCGCGAAAGACCGGTCGATGGCCCCGCCACCGCCGCAGGATGGCCAGGCTCGTATCGGCAAAAGGCACGGCGAAGGCGAGGAAAGGGACGGAAAAGGTGAGGGCCGTCCGGCCTTTCAAGGCCCCGGCCACGGTGATATAACCGAGGATAAACCCGAGGAAATGGGCACCGGAATCGCCCATGAAGATACGCGCCGGATGGAAGTTAAAGGGTAAAAAACCCAGCGTGCAGCCGAGCAAAAGCAAACAAAGGAGCACGATAAAGGGCTGGGCCAGGCACTGGGGGAGGAAAAGAAGGCTCAGGGCGGCGATGGCGCTGACCCCGGCGGCCAAACCATCGAGGCCGTCGATAAGGTTGATCATGTTCATTAAGGCCACCACCCACAAGACGGTGATCGGCGCGGCCAGCGGCCCCAGGGGGATCATCCCTCCCCATGGGTTAGAGATGAAACGGACGGCCACCCCGAAACAGGGGAGGAGGGCGGCGGCGAAGATCTGGCCCAGAAGTTTCACTCCGGGTTTGAGGCCACGAAGATCATCGAGCAGGCCCACGGCCAGGGCGGCCGTCCCGGCGAGCACAAAACCCGGACGCGCCGGCGAAGGAGGCGCCACGAAAAAGAAAGCCCCCATGAATCCGGCGAAGATGGCCAATCCCCCGAGGCGCGGGACCGGGCGCGTGTTAACCCGTCGGCCACCGGGATGGTCCACGGCGCCCAGACGATGGGCAAGGAAGATGGCCGGAGGGACCAGGAGCGCGGTAAACCCACCCGCCGCCAGGATCGGTACCAGACACCGGTGCATCTTCCTTCTCCATCCTTTCCTGCGCAGAAGAAACCCGCCTATCCCGCCGGCAGAAGGAGCCGGAGTGACCTTTCGGGGACTCCGAAGCCCGGAGGGTCGGCCATGCCTGCTATCTATCTCGTCCCGAAGAGACGATCCCCCGCATCCCCCAGGCCGGGGATGATATACCCGTGCTCATCCAGACGCTCATCCACGGCCGCCAGATAGATCTCCACGTCCGGGTGGCGTTCACGGACGCGGGCGATCCCTTCCGGCGCGGCGATAAGAGACATCAATTTGATGACGTTCGCGCCGCGCTCTTTTAAGAAATCGATCCCCGCCACCGCCGAGCCGCCAGTGGCAAGCATGGGATCGACGAGGATGATCTCCCGGTCGGGCAGGTCGGGAGGGAGTTTACAATAATAGGCCACCGGCCGGAGGGGCTCCGGGTCGCGGTAGACACCGATGTGACCCACTTTGGCCGTGGGAAGCAGACGGAGGATGCCGGCGGTCATCCCCAGCCCCGCCCGGAGAATGGGGATCACCGCCACCTTCTTCCCGCTCACCATCCGTACCCGGGCATGGCCGATGGGCGTCTCGATCTCCATTTCTTCCAGGGGAAATTCCCGCGTCACCTCGTAGGCTAAGAGCATGGCCAGCTCTTCCATGAGTTCCCGGAATTCCTTGGGGCCGGTCTGCCGGTCGCGGATCATGGCCAGTTTGTGCTGGATGAGCGGGTGCTCGATAACATGAACCTCCGCCAATCTTCTCCCTCCTAGCGCAGGTCGTCCGGTCGGCGGTATTTTTCCTCCAGGGCCACGATCTTTTCTACGCGACGGGCGTGGCGTTCTCCGAGGAACGCGGTCTCCAGAAAAGCGGCCACCAGTTCCCCGGCCAACCCCGGACCCACCACGCGGCCACCGAGGCAGAGGATGTTGCAATCGTTATGGGCCCGCGCCATGCGGGCGGAGAAGGTATCGCTGCAGACCACGGCCCGGATCCCCGGAACCTTGTTGGCCGCAATCGC
>JAAYXC010000336.1 GCA_012516115.1 Bacillota bacterium
GGGCTGGGGCAAGGAACCGCACGGTGCGCTCTATCCCACGGCCCTGATTGTGCGGGCTCTGGCCGCCCTCGATCCGGCCGATCCGGCGGTGGAGGCCGGCGCGGCCTACCTGGAGGCGCGGCGGAACAACGACGCCGGCTGGTACGACCGGGGGCTGGCCGCCGAGACGACGCTGCGGGTGGCGGAGACCCTGGCGGCGCTGGGCCGGAGAGATGCTCTGGCCGCCGCCGGGCGCTGGATGGAAAAACTCGTCCCGCTTAATCAGGCGGCCCGGGCGGGCAGATTCTCCTTTTTGTTGCGTTATACTTCGATCACGCCGGAAGAAAAGAGCCGGACCCTGGCCGAGCTCCTGGCGGCCGAAGGCCCGGCCGGGGGCTGGGGATGCGCGCCCGGCTACGAGAGCGACCTCCTCACCACCGCCACGGTCCTGCGGGCCCTCTGGGACGCCGGCTACGCCGATCCCGGGATCTACCGGCGGACGGTGGAGTTCATCCGGAGCCGGCAGCGGGCCGACGGCGGCTTCAACCTCATGCCGGGCGAACCGGGGCAGATCTACGTCACGGCCCATCTTCTGCTCACCCTGGCGCGCCTGCGGCCGCTGGCGGCGGTTGAGGCCGTGACGGAGCCGGCCGCGGCCTGGCTGCTGGCCGAGCGGCGGGCGGATGGTTCATGGGGCCGCGGGGTGTTGGATACCGCGCTGGCCTTCGCCGCCGTGGCCGACCGCCTGAGCGTGGAGGAGGCGGAGGCGATCCGGCGGTACCTGGAGCTGGCACAGGAGACCGATGGAAGCTGGGAGAATGACGCGCTGGCCACGGCCCTGGTCCTGGCGGCCCTGGACCTCATCCGGCCCAATCCGCGGGTGACGGCGGAAGGGATCGCTTTCGCGCCGCAAGTCGTCTACTACCGCGACCCGGCCGCGGTCACCGTGACCGTGGAGAACGGCGGGCTGGCCGCGGCGGAGAACCTGGTCGTCCGGCTCCATCTGGGCGGACCGGAGGACGGGACCGTACTCGCGACGGAGGTCATCCCGGTCATCCCGGCCAGGGAGACGAGATCCGTCACCTTCCCTTGGAATGCCGACATCTTGGGCGCCAATCGGTTCACCGTCACGCTCGACCCGGAGGAGGTACTCCGGGAGACCCGCGAAGACGACAACGTCGCCGCCAAGATCCTCCGGGTCCTGCCCAAGATCGATCTGGCCGCATCATCCGAGGATCTCCACATAACCCCCGAGGATCCGGGCCCGGCCGAGATCCTGACGATCAGGGCCGTGGTCCGCAATCTGGGCTGCCTGCCGGCCGGAGAGTTCACGGTGGCGTTTTACGACGCCGCGCCGGAGGCCGGAGGAAGGTTAATCGCCACCGCCACCTGCGCCGGTCTGCCGGCGGGAGGGGCGGTCGAGGCGACGGTTACCGCCACGCTGCCGGAAGGGGAGTACAATATCTATGCGGTCGTCGATCCGGAGAACCTTGTGGCCGAAGACGACGAGGGTAACAACCTGGCGTCCATGGCGCTGACGGTCAAGAGGCGGATCGATCTCGCCATCAACACCAATAACATCATCTTTTCCCACGAGAAACCGCTGGAAGGCGACGAGATCACCATCTACGCCACGGTGGCGAACAGGCGGGAGGATGCGGCCGAGGCCGTCCCCGTTGCTTTTTACCTGGGAAACCCGGCCGATGGCGGCCTGCTCCTCGGCCGGAGCGTCCTTGACCATCTGGCGGGCAACAGCACCGGCCTGGCCGTATGTACCTTTGATACCACCGGTCTTTCCGGGCCCCAGGTGATCTACGTCACGGTGGACCCGGACGGGGCCCTCGCCGAGGTGGACGAGCACAACAATCAGGCCCTCAACGTCGTTTATGTCACTCCCCGGCCCGACCTGGTCGTCACGGGCATCACCGCGGGCACGATGACCGAAGGCGTCCCGGGTAGTATCAGCATCACTATTAAGAATGACGGCGGTTCTACCGCCGGAGCCTGCAAGGTCAGGCTGGCGCTGGACGATGCGAGCCTGGCCGATGTCCTCGGTGATGTAGCCCTCGGGGCGATCAACCCCGGGGCGACCGCCACCATCAACCTGACCCTGGACACGGTCGCCCTGGCCGGTGCACATATCATTTACGTCAAGGTGGATGCCGCGAACGAGGTGAACGAGAAGAACGAGACCAACAACACCGCCGCCGCGTCGTTTACCATCAATCCCGCGCCCGAACTCTCCGTGGAACCGGCGGAGATCTCGTTTGTCTCTCCGGGGAAGAAAAGGGTGATCGAACACATCGCCACGAAGGACGATTCGTACATCTCGGCCGTCGATGCCGGCGGTACGAACTACAATACCTGCACCAACGCCAAACTCGCGGTGGCAGGCGGTACGCCGGTCACCATCTCCGTCTGGGCCAGGGGCGAAAGGGGCGGGGAGGCCATCGAGCTCCTTCTCTTCGAATACCCGGGTCCCGCCGCCTCCGGCCGGATCCTCGCCAGCAAGGTTTTCAACATCACCGCGGAGTGGCGGGAATATTCGTTGACCGCCGTGACCGGTACGAACGCGGTGGCCGCCTGGGGCAGGCTGGATAACGACCGTAAAGACCAGGTGGTCTACTGGTGTGACCCGCGGCTTTTGAACGCGGATTTTACCGACGGTTTCGCCTTCGTCCGCACCTCCGACACCTATCTCCTGCGGTTCTTCACGGCCAATAACGGCACCTGTCGGATCGAGCCCTCGGTCGGGTTTCCCCAGA
>JAAYXC010000040.1 GCA_012516115.1 Bacillota bacterium
ATCCCAATTAAATGAGCTTTTTAGTCTATATATTAAATCTTCATGGCGTTCATCATAACATACTTCTAGGCCGAATTTGATTTCAATAGGCCATTTATGATTTCTGGCTTGATTTATTAAGGTAATATAATTTTTAAGCGGTATATTTAATTTATTGCTAAACCAATTGGTCTGATAATGATTATAAGCAGCAATTTCAGCATAAAGGTCACTAAATTCCATGAATCTATGTGAATGTTCGAGCAGATATAATGAATCAATATCGCGTTTAATCGCATAATCGACGAACCGCTTAATCCATCCGATTTCGTAAGGGCCTCTTTCAATATGCACGTGGGCGTCGACCACAGGGTCGCCTCGCCTTCTCGATGGTTTCACCTGACCAGCCCCACCTCGCGGGCCAGGGCGGTGAAGACCGGGAGTGAACGGAGGATAGTTTCTTTCGGTATGCAGTAGGCCAGACGGAAGTACCCCGGCCGGCCGAAGCCGCTCCCGGGGACGAAGAGAAGCCCGCGTCCGGCCGCCATCTGGGCGAAGGCCACATCGTCCGGGATGGGGCTCTTCGGGAAAAGGTAGAAGGTGCCGGCGGGTTTTACGACCTCGAAGCCCAGCGAGACGAGATGGTCATAGAGGATGTCCCGTCTCTCCCGGTACGACGCCACGTCGATCTCTGCCTCCTGCAGACCGGCCACAAGCCGCTGCATCAAGGCCGGGGCGTTGACGAAGCCGAGGATGCGGTTGGCGAAGACCAGCCCGGCCGCGATCTGGGCTGCATCTGGGATTCGGGGGTTGACGGCGGCATAGCCGATACGTTCGCCGGCCAGGGCCAGGTCCTTGCTGAACGAGGTGGCGATGATGCTGTGGCGGAGAAGGTTGAAGACCGGGGGGACTTTTGCCCCGTCGTAGACCAGCTTGGCGTAGGGCTCATCCGAGATGACGTAGATGGTCGTCCCGAACTCGGCTTCCTTGGCCGCCAGGAGTTCATCCAGGGCGCGCAAGGACGCTTCCGGATAGAGCACTCCGGTGGGGTTATTCGGGGAGTTAATGATGATAGCCCGCGTCTGTGGCCCGATGGCGCGCCCTAATAAGTCGAGGTCGAGCTGGAAATCTTCGCTGCTTTCGGCCACCACCACCCGGCCGCCGTGGTTTTCGATGTAGAACCCGTATTCGACGAAGTAAGGGGCGATGACCACCACTTCCTCGCCAGGGTTGAGGAGGGTCTTGAGGATGACGTTCAAGGCCCCGCCGGCGCCACAGGTCATGACGACATGCTCGGCCGTCACCGACAGGCCCGTCTCCGACGCCAGGCGGCGGGCCACCGCCGCCCTGGTCTCCGGGTAGCCGGCGTTGCTCATGTAGCGGTGGAGCCCCGGCGGGGGATCGGCGGCCAGCGCGCGGAGCGCGGCGTAAAACTCCGGCGGCGGTTCGTGGTCCGGGTTACCCAGACTATAGTCGAAGACCGCCTCCGGGCCCCGTTCACGCCGGAGCCGCTCTCCTTCCTCGAACATTTTCCGGATCCAAGAGGACCGCGTCAGGTTCTCGGCGATTTTATGGCTGATGGGCATCTTCTTGCCTCCGTTTTTTTTCGTTTGATTTGGCTATCCGTCCCCTTTATTCCTGCCGAGGCATGGAATTTGACAGCCAGGCCCGTGCATGCTACGATGACAGGGAAAAACCTGGGGAGTGAGGGATTTGCCGATCTTCTGGGTCGTGGAACGGGTGGAGGAGGCCCGTTTTCCCGACCGCGTCAGGATCGAGGGGGCGGAAGAAGAAGCACTCTGCTTGCGGACGCAAGAGCGTTGGCCGGCGGCCGGCCGGAGCCTCTTTTGCCTGCGGGAAAAGGAACCATCGGCCGTGACGGAAGAGATCGAGCGGGTCCCCGTGGCCTCCACACACGTTTCGTCCGACGCTTGACCGTGGTCCTCGCACGCAAGCAGAAGAAACGCTGCGACTTTCTCTTTCTCACCAAGGAATACCGTGACCGGCCTGGTGAGACCTACGAGCAGATCTTCTGGCATACCCAGGCCTTCCTCCATCAACACCGGGATCAAGCTTTCTTTAAACGCCAAGCTCCAAGGCCTTACGGTGGCCGTGGACGCGCGGGAACGCTACACCTAGTCCCTCCCGGGCAAGGTCATCCGCCGAACGCTGCCGGTCGGCGACTACGCCCTCTTGGAAGGAGAGCGGATCCGGGCCGTGGTGGAGAGGAAGACCTTCGAGAACCTGATCGCCGAGTTCGGGCGGCTTCCGGCTTTTCACCAACAGCTGGAAGAACTATCTCTTTACGATTATCCGGCGGTGGTCGTGGAGGCCGAGTACGGAGACTTCTTAAACCCCAAGAAACAAGGAGTTTTACTCCCCTTCCTTCTGCGCCAAGGCCATCACCGAGATCACCGGCCGCCATCCCCGCGTGCAGTTCGTCTTCTGCGGCAACCGGAAGCTGGCCGCGGAATGGGCCCGTCAGTTCTTCGCCGCCGTGGCCGCCTGTCAGACGGGTTCGCCGGGCAAGCTGATCTTGGGCCAAGGGACGAATTTGGAAGCGTCCGGACAATAAGGGACAGCAGGAGGAGAAAACGCAGATGCACTATTGCCGTTTTCTTAATCGCCGTGCCCAAAACGAACTCGGCCCCGGCGCGGGCAAGAGGATGGAGACGGTCTTCCGGCCTTTCGTCTGCGGCGACCCGCACCGTGACCGTTCGCTTCCCCAGGAGTTGGGGAATTCCCTGGCCGCGGCCAGGGAGGAGTGCCGGCGCCGTTGTCCGGCGAAGTTCGGTCTTCCGCCAAAACAAGAAAGGGAAACCCCGGAGAAAGCCTAACGGCCTTAGGCTCTTTCCATCTCCTCCAACCACCCTACCACTTCGCGGAGGGAAGCTGCCACGAGGTCCGGCCGGAAAGGGCTTGTTGCCAGGTCTTCTTTTTTTGTCTCGCCCGTCAGGACGAGGATGGTTTTGACCCCGGCCTCTTTACCCATGGCCACATCGGTGTAGAGGCGGTCGCCGATCATGGCCATGGCCGCGGCCGGGACACCGGTCTTGGCCGCGGCGGCGGCGATCATCTCCGGGCGGGGTTTGCCGATGACCTTCGGTTCCACTCCGGTGGCGGCCCGGATGAAGGCGATCATCGCTCCGGCGTCGGGGATGAACCCCTCTTCGGTCGGACAATTGAAGTCCGGATGGGTGGCGATGAAGCCCGCCCCCCGACGGATAAAAGTGCAGGCCCGTTCGAGCTTGCGATAGGTAAGGGTGAGGTCG
>JAAYXC010000337.1 GCA_012516115.1 Bacillota bacterium
CAGACGCGCGCGCCGGGGAAAGAAGATCCCGCGTAATCCATAGGCAAGACCGGCCGCGAAGCCATCGAGGCTCGTGGCCAAAAGCAAAAGGAGGATCCCGATCGGACCATCCCTCCCGCGGCCGAGGTTCATCCCCTACTATATGGCCCACGGCCCGCGGGGGTCCCAGTCCGTACCGGATAAATGGACTTAAACCTGACATACCGGGCAAAAATACGTCCCACGGCCTCCCACGACGATCCGCCGGATCGGATGGCCGCAGACACGGCAGGGTTCGTCGGCGCGGCCGTAGACCGCAAGTCTCTCCTGGTAGTCGCCCGGCCGGCCCTCGCCGTCGACATAGTCCCGTTTACTCGTCCCCCGGTAAGAAATGGCCTCGGTAAGCACGCCGCGAATGGCGTCGTAAAGGCGGCGGAGTTCGTCCTCCTTTAAACCCCCGGCCGGACGGCGCGGATGGATGCCTGCCCGGTGGAGGATCTCATCGGCATAAATATTCCCAATCCCGGCGATAAGACGTTGATCTAAAAGGACCGGTTTTATCGCCCCCCGCCGGCCGGCAAGGATCTCCGCCAATAAGGAGGGGGTAAAATCCGCGCCCAAAGGTTCGGGCCCCAAGGCAAAAAGAGGCGGGGGAAGCTTTTCTCCGGCCGAAAGATAATAGAGCCGACCGAACTTCCGGGGATCGACGTAGACCAGATCCTCCCCGCCCGTAAGGTGAAAGAATAAATAAGCATGGGGTTCCTCCGTCGGGCCGGCCGCGCGAAGGACGAGCCGGCCGCTCATCCGGAGATGAAAGGCCACCCGGTCACCCGCGGCCAACTCCAAAAGAAGGTATTTCCCACGGCGGTCCATCCCCCCGATGACCTGTCCCACCAGACGCCTCGCCAAAGCGGCGGGTTCCATCCCCGCGAGCAGCTTCGGCAGGCGGACCTCTACCGCCAGGATCGTCCGCCCCAAAAGCCGCGGGGCGAGCGAGCGCTTAATCGTCTCGACTTCCGGAAGTTCAGGCACGCGTCAAAACCACCTCCATCTCGGCCCAGTTCACCCCGGCTTTTACCTCCACCACCAACGGTACGTTGAGCCGGACGGCGTTCTCCATCTCTTCCCGTACCAGGACGGCCAAAGGATGGAGTTCCTCCCGCGGCAATTCGAAGATGAGCTCGTCGTGGACCTGTAAGATCAGTTTCGCCCGCAGGGAAGATCCTTTTAACCGGTGGTAAATACGGACCATGGCCACCTTGATGATGTCGGCCGCCGTACCCTGGATGGGGGTATTGCGGGCCATCCGCTCGGCGTAGGCCCGCGCCACGCGGTTCTGGCCGGCCAGATCCGGGAGATAACGCCGGCGGCCCAGGAGGGTGGTCACGTATTTACGCGAACGCGCCTCCTCCACCGTGCGGACAAGATACTCCCGGACCCCCTGGTAGCGCTGGAAATAACGTTTGATGTACGAGTCGGCCTCGGAAGGACTGACCCCTAGGACCTTGGCCAGGCCGTAAGGGGTTTGGCCGTAGATGATGCCGAAGTTGATCGCCTTGGCCAGGTTGCGCATGGCCGGGGTGACCGCCTCTTCGGGCACGCCGAAGACCTCGGCCGCCGTCCGGCGGTGGATGTCGTCGCCTTCCCGGAAAGCGGCCAAGAAGGCCGGATCGTTGGAGAAATGGGCCAGGACGCGGAGTTCGATCTGGGAGTAGTCCGCGGCCAGGAGAAGGGCATCGGGGCCGCCGGCGATGAAGGCCTTTCGGATACGGCGACCTTCTTCGCTGCGGACCGGGATGTTCTGGAGGTTCGGTTCGGCGCTGGAGAGACGACCGGTGGCGGTGATGGCCTGGTTGAAGGTGGTGTGCACCCGCCCATCCCGCGGGTCGACCACGGCCTGAAGGGCATCGACGTAGGTCGACTTGAGCTTGGCCAGCTGGCGGTAATCCAGTAGGCGGGCCACCACCGGGTGTTCGGGGGCCAGTTCCTCCAGGACCTCGGCATCGGTGGAATAACCCGTCTTGGTCTTCTTCTTCACCGGGAGCTTGAGGTCCTCGAAGAGGACCTTGGCCAGCTGTTTGGGCGAGTTGAGGTTGAACCGCCCTCCGGCGAGGGTATAAATCTCTTCTTCCAGCCGTGCCAGCTGGGTGGCCATCTCCGCCCCCAGTTGCCGGAGGAAGGGGAGGTCCACCGCCACGCCGGCCCTTTCCATGGCGAAGAGGACCGGGGTGAGCGGCAATTCCACCGTGGTGAAAAGTTCCCAGAGCCCGTCTTCCCGTAGGCGCCCGGAAAGCTTCTCTTTAAGCGGTTCCATGGCCGCCAGTCGAACGGCGGCAAAGCGCGCCGCTTCTTCCGCAGGTAAATGAGCGGGTAGATTGAAAGGCCCGAACTCCGCCTCGGGCAGGGAAACGTCCAGATAGGAACGGGCCAGTTCCTCCAGGTCTGCCTCACCCAGGACCGGGTTTACAAGGTAGGAAGCGACCATGGTGTCGAAGGCCAGCCCTTCCAGATTGACGCCACGGGCGGCCAGAAGGCTGAGATGGGTCTTGGCATCGTGACAGACCTTGGGCCAGCCGGGGTCGGCCAGGCACGCCGCCAGCTCCGGCGGGAATCCTTTATTCGACAAAGGGAAGTAACAGACCGTCCCCTCCGATCCACGCCAGGCCAAACCGCACAGACCGCCGGCCCCGGCTGGCCCAAGGTCTGTCACGATGCCAAGACCCATCTCAGC
>JAAYXC010000338.1 GCA_012516115.1 Bacillota bacterium
ACACTCTCGGGGTGGAACTGGAAAAATTCGTCCAGAACACCCGGGAATACGCCCTCAAAGAGAAAGACCTTATCCTCGGCGGGGTGCCTCCACCGGAGATCAAGACGAAGATCAAGGGGCGGCAGGTCTTGGTGGTGGTGCGGGGTAGCAACTACCGCGAGGACCTGGCGGCCCTGCGGTCTTACATCCGCGAGATGCGGCCGGTCCTGATCGGGGTCGACGGCGGGGCGGATGCGCTCCTGGAGGCTGGTTACCGGCCGGACCTCCTGATCGGGGATATGGACAGCGTCAGCGATGAAGCTTTACGGAGCGGGGCGGAGATCGTGGTCCATGCCTATCCCGATGGCCGCGCTCCCGGCTTGTCCCGGGTCAAGGCCCTAGGGCTGCCCTGCCATCTCTTCCCCGCTCCGGGTACAAGCGAGGACATCGCCATGCTCCTGGCCTACGAGCGCGGGGCCGATCTCATCGTGGCCGTGGGGACGCATTCGAATATGATCGATTTCCTGGAGAAAGGTCGGCCGGGCATGGCCAGCACTTTTCTCGTGCGGTTAAAGGTCGGCGCCATCCTGGTGGATGCCCGGGGGGTCAGCCGCCTCTATCACAGTCGCATGAAGACCGGGTATCTGGTGGGGATGTTCATGGCCGCACTCCTGCCCCTTCTGGCCCTGATCCTCGTGGCGGGTTCGCTTCCACCGATCCTCCAGATCCTCTGGGTCCAGGTCAAGTTATGGCTCGGGCTTTAGATCTCTCGGTTTCCCACGGGTATTTATTTGGGAGGGTTCGTTTTTGATCATCGATTTCCGTTACCATGTGGCTTCCCTTGTGGCCATTTTTTTGGCCCTGGGTATAGGTATTCTCATCGGCGGCGCCCTTCTGGGTAACACCGCCCTCCAGAAAGAACTCGGTCAGATCCAGGAAGACCTGGCCAAACTCCGCAACGATCAGCGTGCCTTGAGCGCCGAAATCGAACAACGGGAAGCCGATCTCCGGGTTTACCGCCAGTTCGGTGCGGCCGTCCTACCGGCGTTGGTCAAGGACAAGCTGGTGGGCAAACGTGCGGCTTTGGTGCGCACGAACCCCGGGACGGACGCCCGTTTGGCCAGGGATCTGGCGCGCCTTTTGGAGGTCGCCGGATGCGAAGTGACGTCTACCACCACTTTTTTACGCGACCCGGCCGAGCTGGCACCGGAGAAACTGCAAACCCTTGCCGCCCAGTTGGGCATCGAGGGAGAGGAACCGGCGGCCCTGGCGGAAAGAGTCCTCCGGGTCGCCATCGACCGGATCGTCAACGGTCCGCTCTACGGCGAGAGCGCCGGGAAGACGCTCCTTTCTTACCTCAGCGGGGCCAAGATCATCGAGACCGGCGGGGATTATAGCGGAATGGTCGATATCCTGATCTTTTTCGTCGGCAGTTCGGATCCGGCCCTGGATACCGGCGGACGGATGGAACGCGTGTTGCTCGACACGGCCACCGAAACCAAAGGTTTGCTCGTGGCGGCGGTGGAACCGACGACCACGGCCCGGAGCTCCCTAACGGAGTATCTCAAGTATCCCATCATCGTCGTGGATAACATCGATTCGGCGCCCGGTCAGACGGCGTTGGTCTTTGCCCTCGTACGCGGCAAAAAAGGTCACTACGGCGTAAAGAATTCCGGACAGCTCTTGCCGGAAGTCTTTTGAAAACGACTTGAACGAAGAACCAAATCGCGCATTGACCGAGAAGGAGGGCTTCCCGCTGGGTGCGATCCGTGTTCTCTTTTTCCTGCGCGTGGCCTATAGCGCCAGCCATCTTCTTTTACCCTTTATCCTCGGCTTTTTAACGGAAGCCGGTCTCCGGCGGCCGAATTTCGCCGGTCGGGAGATCCCCCTCGGAGGGGGACTGATCTTGTTATTGCTCTTCCCGTGTCTTTTGGCCCTGGCCTTTCTCGCCCGGGTTCCCGGTTTTACCGTGCCTCTGGGGCTCGTCTTCGCCGTGGTCCTGGGCGGTTTCGGTAGGTGGGGCTCGTGGACGACGCCCTCGGGACCGGGTCGGCGAAAGGGTTCCGCGGCCACTTCGGTCTCCTCTTCCGGGAACGGCGCTTGACCAGCGGAGTCATCAACGCC
>JAAYXC010000005.1 GCA_012516115.1 Bacillota bacterium
CCCCCCTCGCGGGCAAAGACGCCGGCCAGGCGGACGATGGCGCCGGTGGAGCGGTAGTTATGCGCCAGCCGGATGACCTGGGTGGAGGGAAAGTCTTCGCGCAAACGGAAAAAACATCGGGCATCGGCGCCGCGAAAACCGTAGATGGCCTGATCCGGGTCGCCGATGGCAAAAAGGTTCCGGCCGTCACCGGCCAAAGCCTTGACGAGCCGGTATTGCACGGGGTTTAAATCCTGAAACTCGTCGACTAAAAGAAACCCGGCCCGTGCCCGGGCCAAGGCAAGGAAACCGGGGTCGTCGGTTAACCTCGCCACCGTGGCAAGGAGCAGATCATCGTAGTCGTAAGCTCCCATCTCGGCCAGACGTTCCTGATAACGCCGGTAGAGATCGGCCAGGACCGGGGAAGTAGGGCGCAGGTCTTTACTCTTGAGGAGGGCGATCTCTTCCCGCCAAGCGGCTGGACTTTTCCCCCCGTAGTTTCCTCCTGCGGCCACCGTGGCCAAGACCGCTTCGGCCTCCCGTGGATCGAGAAGAAGAGGCGCCCGGCCCTCGGCCCGGGTTAAAAGCTCCAGACAGAAGCGGTGGAAGGTTCCGATCCAGACCCGTTGCGCTCCCTCGTCTTCCGCCAGCCGGGCGCGCATCTCGTCGGCCGCCCGGTGGGTAAAGGTGATGGCGGTGATGGTTTCCGGCGCCACGCCTTGATGGAGAAGAAATCGGATCCGTTGGACGAGGGTCCTGGTCTTCCCCGCCCCGGGACCGGCGACCACAAGGATCGGCCCTTCGGCGGCGGTCACCGCCGCCCGCTGGCTCTCGTCCAGGCCGGCCAGGGGATCGGCGGGAGACCAGCTTTTCTTTCCATCGGGGAGGCCTTCCCCGACCCGGGAAGACGCCGGGAGACCGGGGAGCTTTTCGGCCGATGGGGCGCTAAAGACGGAAAGGGTAAAAAGCCCTGTCTGGCCCAGGATTTGACGCCGTTCCTCCGGCCGGAGGATGGTGAGGACCCCGTACTCGCCGTCATAACCCGGACGGAACTCGATCTCACCCACCCGGACCCGGCGCACCGCTTCGGCCACCAGCATCCCGGCGATCCCGGCGATCTCCGCCAGAGGAGCGCTCCGCAGAACCGCGATCTCCGGTCCCAGCTCTTCGATAAGACGCCGATAAAGCTCCTGGGCCCGCGCGCTCGTCGGACCGGTATCGAGGGCCGCGGCCACCGTCTCCAAAAGCGGCACGAGTTTCACGTACCCCGGCGCTCCCTCCGGCCGATAACCCTCCGGCCGGTCGGCCAGAAGACAGACCCGGGGGAGCACGCCCACGGTGACCGGCCGGCCACAGACCGGGCAAAGACCGCCGGCGGCCTGGGTCTGCCGCGGATGCCAGCAGACGCCACATTGGCGGTGACCGTCGTAATGATACTTCCCTTCTTCGGGGTAGAATTCGATCGTATTGAGCACCCGTCCGCGGGTCCGCCGAAGCGCCCCGGCCAGCCCTTCATAGGATAATTCCGTCTCGAACTCCACCGCCTCGCGGCCCAGCTTGGCCGGAGAATGGGCGTCCGAACAAGAGACAAGGGTCAACCGATCGAGGGCCCCAAGCCGCCAGTTCATGGGCGGGTCCGACGAGAGGCCCGTCTCGTAGGCCGCGCCCAAAGAAGTGAGGTCGCCGAAGCACTCCTCCAGGGCGTCGAAGCCGGCGTTGGCCCCGAAGAGGGAGAAATGGGGTGTCCAGATGTGGGCCGGAATCAAGAGAGAGCGGGGTTCTATTTCGAGAAGAATGGAAAGCAAAGTCCGGCTATCAAAGCCTATGATCGGACGGCCATCGGCCTCGAGATTGGCTCCGCGCGCCTCGAGCGCCCGACTGAAGGCGGCGGCCGCCTCAAGATGGGGAAAGAGCAAAAGATGGTGGATCTTCCGTGTCCGGCCGGCCTGTTTATAGATACAGCTGATCTCGCCGCTCACCACGAAACGGACTGCGGCCGCCGGGCCTTCGGCTTCTCGCAGACGATAGAAACCATCTTCGGCCGGGACCAGCGCTTCCACCAGTTCCTCCCGCCAACCGGCGTGGGTACAATCGCCCGTCCCGATCACCGCCAGTCCCTTTTGCGCCGCGGCCATGGCCAAAGGCAGAGGACGGGAATCGGCGCTCGTGGCCCGGGAAAAATGGGAATGAAGATGAAGATCGGCCAGGAAGGCCATGGTGATTGGTCTCTCCTTCCGAAAACGGATGGGGTCAAACCCTTATTTACGCCAACGGCCATCCATTCCCCTGCCGGCGATGATCTCAACGAAGGATTCTGCTTGCGCAAGAAGAAAGATCCTTTGGAAGGCAAGGAATTCCCGGAGAACCGGGAAGGCTACTTAGAAATATCAAAGAGTCGCCCCCGCGAGGGAAAAGGGAATCAGAAAAGGGCTCTTTAGCTTTTTGCCTTTTGGGCCGTTCTGTCCACGCGCATCCATTAATTTTAATGTGGAGGGAAGAAGAACGTTCATGAACCAGGTAAAGACCTTACCCAAACGGAGCGAGATCCCTCCGGCCGACAGGTGGCGGCTGGAAGACATCTTCCCGGATGATAAGGCGTGGGAGGAAGCCTTCGCCCGGGCCAAAACCATGATCCCTCAGGTCGTGGCCTACCGCGGAACCCTCGGGCATTCCCCAAAGCAGCTTCTGGGGTGTCTTAAGACCAGGGACGCCCTGGGGGAACTCTTCGAACGGGTCTACGTCTATGCCCGCATGCGACGGGATGAGGATAACGCCAACCCGTTTTATCAGTCCCTCCATGACCGGGCGGAAGGTTTGGGCGTGGAGATCGGCGCCGCTTTAGCCTATATTGTCCCGGAGATCCTCGCCCTTCCCCCGGAAACCATCGCCGCTTATCTCAAAGAAGAACCGGGGCTGACCTTATACCGCCACCACCTGGAGGAGATCCTTCGTCGTCGTCCCCATACCCTCTCTGCGGCGGAAGAAGAGCTCCTGGCCCGCACCGGCGAGATCCTCCAGGCTCCCGAAAACATCTTTACCATGCTCGATACGGCGGACCTCAAATTCCCCACCATCCGGGATGAAGAGGGGCGACCGGTGGAGCTGACCAAAGGCCGCTACATCACCTTCCTCGAGAGTCCCGTCCGCCGCGTCAGACAAGAAGCCTTTCAGACTTTATATGCCACCTACGGCCAACGCCGACATACCCTGGCCGCCACCCTGGCCGCCAGTGTGAAGGTCAATGTCTTCGTGGCCAGGGTTCGCCGGCACCCTTCCGCCCTGGCGGCCGCCCTTTTCGAGGATAACATTCCTCCGGTGGTCTACGATAACCTCATTGCCACCGTCCGGGAGGGGCTCCCTCTTCTCCACCGTTATCTGGCGCTCAAGAAAGAACTGATGGGCCTGGATGAGCTCCATCTCTACGACGTCTATGCGCCACCGGTCCCCGATCCGGGTGTTCGCTTCAGCCTGGAAGAGGCCAAGGAGATCGTAACCCGTTCCCTTGCTCCCCTTGGTCCGGAATACCTGGAGGTCTTGCGCGCCGGGTTTGCCGATCGCTGGATCGACCCCTTTGAGAACGAAGGAAAAACCGGCGGTGCCTACTCATGGGGTCCCTACGGCGTCCATCCCTACGTTCTTCTCAACTACCAGGGCCGGCTCAAGGACCTCTTCACGCTGGCCCACGAGATGGGCCACGCCATGCATTCCTACTATTCCTATCGGAATCAACCTTTCGTCTACGCGCATTACTCGATCTTCGTGGCCGAAGTGGCCTCGATCCTCAACGAGACCTTCCTCTTTAACCATCTGCTTTCGACGAACTCTGAGAGGGCCATGCGCCTTCATCTGCTCCACCATTATCTCGAAGAATTCCGGGCCACGGTCTTCCGGCAGACCATGTTCGCCGAATTCGAAAAAGAGATCCATGCCAGAGTGGAAGCCGGAGAAGCTTTAACGGCCCAGGAACTCTGCCGGATCTATTTAGGACTCAACCGGGATTACTTCGGCCCCGGGGTCGCCATCGACCCGGAGATCGAGCTGGAGTGGGCCAGGATCCCCCATTTCTACAACGCCTTTTACGTCTACAAATACGCCACCGGCTTCGCCGCCGCCACGGCCCTGGCCGACCGTATTTTGCACGAAGGCGAACCAGCCCTCCGCCGGTATCTGGAGTTCCTAAAGAGTGGGGCCGCCGACTACCCTAACGAACTTCTCAAGCGCGCCGGCGTGGACCTTACCAGCCCGGAACCGATCGTCCGCGCGCTAAAGGTCTTCGCCGCCAATCTCGATCGCCTAGTGGAAGAGGTGGCCGGCGGAAAATCGAAAGACAAATAGGGGGGTCTGGCAATGAGACGTTTTATGCTCGGCGTCCTCTTAATCCTAATCCTTCTTTCCGCCGTCCCCGCCACGGCCTTGCCGTCCCCGGACCAGGCCGTCGATTACCTGTGGAAAGAACGGGAGTTAAACGTCACGCGGTACGACGAACGTACGGTCGTCGTCCTCCCCGAGCGTCCGCTGGCCTTTCAGGCGGAGGTCTCCTACCAGGCCTCGTTGGAAGATAAATGGAGCACCGATAACCCGGCTTTTCTCCGTCTGAGCGTACTGGGTTCCTCCGGAGGAACCTGGGAAGAGGTCTTCCTGCGGCCCGGGGAGAAGCGCCGTGGCACCCTGATCCTGGCCCCGGGTGAAAGGCTCCGGGTAGAGTTATACGCCGGCCAGTACAGCTTCCTCTTCGTCAAGTCCGGGGCCGAGGTCACCTGCCGTCTCCAATGGCCCGAACTCCGCTTTGTTACCCGCGAAAAAAACCGCGCTTACGCTTTCTCCTTCGCCGTGGCCGGGGTGGACCAGGTGGAGCGATGGACCTGGGACTTCGGGGACGGGGTGACGGCGGAAGGGGAAGAAGTCGAACACCCGTTTCGCAAATCGGGCTCTTACCGTCTTAACCTCCTCGGTTACCGGGGGAAAGAAGTGGTACAAAGGTACCAGCGGACCGTGCTCGTCCCCGAGCCGATCGAGCTCGATCCCAAGGTAACCCCCCTGGAGGGCCCGGCCGAGCTCTCGGTCTCCTGTCGCTCCGGTCTCGTCACCCATTACGGTGAAGAGGCCGAATGCATATGGGACTTCGGTGATGGGAGCCCACCGGTGGTCGGCGACCAGGTGGAACACGTCTATCCGTCGGCGGGGCGCTTCCTCCTCACCATGCGGGTATATAATCCAAGGCACGAAAACATCACCCAAAGGACGTGGCCCATCACGGTCCGCCCCATCGCCATCCAGAACCGTGGACAGGTCACGCCGCTTGAAGGGCCCATCCCGCTTAAAATCGAATGCACGGCCCAACCACGGGTTGAGGGTTCCCCGGTGGACCTGGCCTGCCGGTGGGACTTCGGCGACGGAAACTTCGCGGAAGCTTTCAAGGCCACCCATATCTTCGCGGAAGCCGGTTACTACCAGGTCACCTTAAACCTGGTCGACCGTCGTCACCCGGAGATCGGCGTCTCGCCGGTGGTCTTCCGCGTCAGGGCCCTTCCCCCCATCCTTGCCGTCCGGCCGGTTGCTCACCCCCTTCAGGGAAAGGCGCCTCTGACCGTCCTTTTCGCGCCGAACCTTACGGTGAAAGGATACCCGGTGGAAATTCGCTACCGCTGGGAGTTCGGTGACGGGACCTATTCCGACGAGGCCACGCCCCTTCATACCTATACCAGGCCGGGGATCTTCATCGCCCGGCTCACGGTAAAGGATTTGCGCCACGGCACGGAGGTACAGGGCACGGTCCGGGTCGAAGTCATCGGTTAAAGCCATAACCGGGCCACCCGGGTAACGAGAAAACAGGTTCCCGCGGCCAGGAAACTATTGAAAACCACGGCAAAAAGCGGCCAGCGAAGCCCTCCGGTCTCCTTGGCCATGGCTAAAAGGGTCGTGCCGCAAGGGAAATGGAGAAGGGAAAAGAGCATCGTGTTTATGGCCGTAACCCCGGTCCATCCATGGGCGTGCAAAACCCGGTAAAGCTCGCCCGGGGTATGGGGGAAAAGGAGGCTGCCCGCCGCGAGATAATTCATCAACACGATGGGTAACACGAGTTCGTTGGCCGGAAGGCCCAGGAGGAAGGCCAGGAGAACGGCACCGTCTATTCCCAGAAGGCGTCCCAGGGGATCCAGGCGGCCGGTCAAAAAGGTCAGAAGGCTCTGCTCACCCAGGGAAAAATGGGCCAAAATCCAGGTGAGCCCCCCCGCCGGAGCGGCGATGGCCACCGCCCGGCCGAGGACGAAAAGGATTCGGTCACAGACGCAGTGCAAAATAACGCGGAGAAAGCGGGGCCGACGATAGGGCGGCAGTTCCAGGGCAAAAAAAGACGGTAATCCCCGCAAGATCGTGCCGCTCAAAAGCCTTGCCACGCCAAAAGTAACCAGGATGCCCCCCACCACCAGACCGGCGACCACGGCCACGGCCGCCAACCCATGGCCGGCGCCGCCGAAAAAGATGGTGGCCAACGCGATCAGGGTGGGGAAACGCCCGTTGCATGGGACGAACGAGTTCGTCAGGATGGCCAGCAACCGCTCCCGCGGGGAATGGATGATCCGGGCGGCCGTCACGCCCACCACATTACAGCCGAACCCCATGGCCATGGTTAACGCCTGTTTGCCGTCGGCCCCGGCGCGGGCGAAAAACCGATCCAGGTTAAAGGCCACCCTGGGAAGGTAACCCAGGTCCTCGAGAAGGGTGAAAAGAGGGAAAAAGATGGCCATCGGCGGGAGCATGACCGAGACCACCCAGGCCAGGGAACGGTAGATGCCATCCAGAAGAAGTCCCTGCCACCAGGGGGAGATCCGCCAGGCAAGAAAAAGACCTTCCAGACGATCGCCGAGGGAAAAAAGGAACTCGCCTAAAAGGCGGGAGGGATAGTTGGCGCCCACCACCGTCAACCAGAGAACCGCGATCAGGCAAAAGAGCATTAAGGGATAACCGCAAAGACGGGAGGCCAGGAGGTCGTCAAGGCGTTCTTCCCAGCTCTTGGTGATGTTCTCCTTTTTCTTGACCACCGCCCGGGCCAAAGCCTCGGCCCGGCGATAGACGGTACCCATCACCACCTCGGGAAGGCCCTCACCGAGCCGGGGCCGCAGATCTTCTACTCGTTGAAGGAGCACGGCCAAAGAGGACTTCGAAGGGATCTTCACCTTTCACCCCTCCCTTCCGCCACCCATGGTATCGAGCGCTTTCCAGGATCTCGTATTCGCCCATCAGAAGACAAAGGGCGATCCAACGGAGGTTTACCCGGTTGCCCAGCCATGGGAAAAGCTCCCTGCTTAAGGTGAAGAGGGCTTCCTCGACGGGGGGAGGATACTCAAGCCGAAGGGGGCGTGGCGAATACGTTCCTTCCAGTAATTTGTCGAGCGTCTCCTTGAGTTCTTCCAGTCCCCTCCCATCCCGGGCGGCCGTCGGCACCACCGGTACGCCGAGAAAGTCCGCAAGGGTCTCCGTGTCGATGGAGATGCCCTTCCTTTCCGCTTCATCTATGAGATTAAGACAGACCACCGTCTTCGGAACGATCTCCAGAATCTGAAGGACGAGGGGAAGGTTTCGCTCCAAAAAAACGGCGTCCACCACCACGAGACATGCTTCCGGACGGCCGAAGCAAAGGAAGTCCCTCGTTACCCGCTCTTCGGGCGTGAAAGGAAGGAGCGAATATGTGCCTGGCAGGGCGACCAGCAGGATCTCCTTTCCTCGATATCGATAAGCACCCACGGCCCGGGCCACCGTTTTGCCCGGCCAGTTTCCGGTATGTTGCTTTAACCCGGTCAGGGCATTAAAAAGAGTGCTCTTTCCCGTATTGGGGTTACCGACCAGGGCCACCACGATCTTATCTTTCCAGTAAAACGACCTGATGGAAGAGAAAAGGGAACCGTCCAATCTCTCGACCTCATTCCGGGAGAAGATGGATCGAGATCTGCCGTGCCTCTTCCCTGCGAAGGGCCACCACCGTCTCCCGAAGGCGGAAGGCGGTGGGTTCCCCGGCCGGACTCCGTCGGATCGCTTCGATGAGGGTCCCGGGGATAAAACCGAGTTCGAGGAGCCTTCGGCGGGCCGGGTCCCGAACGGTGAGGCCGGTGATTATCCCCCGGCGACCGAGGGGTAGTTCCGTCAGGGTTTGCACCTCTTCCACCCCGCTCCTCCTTTCCCGGCGGCGACGTTGGGCAGATAGCCGGAAAGGGTTCTCC
>JAAYXC010000041.1 GCA_012516115.1 Bacillota bacterium
ACGATAGCCAGGGCTTTAAACCGCAATTTCCCCCACCCCTTACCGAATCCGCCCGTGAAATCAATAAAGATGGCAGGCCACCGTATGCCCGGGAGCGACCGTCTTCATCTTTGGGTTCTCCCCGGCACAAACGGATAGCCGCCGCGGACAACGGGTGACGAAACGGCAACCGGCCGGAGGATCCACCGGACTGGGCACGTCACCCGCCAGGCTGATGCGCTGACGCGTCCGCTCCACCCCTGGATCGGGGATGGGGATGGCCGAGAGTAAGGCCTGGGTATAAGGATGGAGCGGATTTTCATAGAGTTCCGCGCTCGGCGCTTCCTCCACGATCTTACCCAGATACATCACGAGGACCCGGTTACTGATGTGCTTGACCATGGCCAGATCGTGCGCGATAAAAAGATAGGTCAAACCCAGGGAGACCTGGAGTTCCTGGAGCATGTTGACGATCTGGGCCTGGATGGAGACGTCCAGGGCCGAGATGGGTTCGTCGCAGATAATAAAACGTGGCTGAGCGGCCAGAGCCCGGGCCACCCCGATCCGCTGGCGTTGTCCACCGCTGAACTCGTGCGGGTAGCGGTTGGCGTGGTCCGGCGAGAGCCCCACTTGGCGGAGAAGCTCGTAGATCCGTTCCGTCCGCTCCTTCCCGCGCGCCAAACCGTGGATGTCCAGCGGTTCACCGATGATATCGCCCACCGTCATCCGCGGGTTCAACGAGGCGAAGGGGTCCTGGAAGATCATCTGCATCTTGCGGCGGAAGGGTAATAATTCCTCCGGCCGCAGGCCGGTGATCTCCGTACCCTCGAAAACGATCTGGCCGGCCGTGGGTTCATAAAGACGAAGGATCGTCAGGCCCACGGTAGTCTTCCCGCAACCGCTCTCCCCCACCAGGCCCACCGTCTCTCCCGCCTGGATGGTGAAAGAGACGTCGTCCACGGCCTTTAGGAGACCCCGGTGAAACCCCAAACCACCAGTCGTCAGGGGAAAATACTTCTTCAGTCCCCGTACCTCGAGGAGGGTATCCGTCGCCGCCATCAAGCCACACCTCCTCTAGAGGCCCCGATGAAAGCTGCGGCTTCGGGATCTTCGCGCCAACAGGCCACCCGGTGTTCCGCGTCATCGGACGAAGGCAATAAGGCCGGGTTTTCTTGGACGCAGATCCGCATGGCATACCGACACCGGGAGGCGAAGGCGCACCCGGGTGGCGGGGCCAAAAGGTCCGGCGGCTGGCCCTGGATGGGGACCAGACGTTTCTTGGGCTTATCGTCGAGCCGCGGTACCGAAGCCAGTAGACCCCAGGTATAGGGATGCCGGGCATGGTAGTAAATACGGTCCACCGAACCGCTCTCCACGATGCGGCCGGCGTACATGACGTAAACCTTCTTCGCCAGCCCGGCCACCACCCCCAGATCGTGGGTGATGAGAATGATGGCCATCCCTAGCTGCGCCTGGAGCTCTTTCATCAGCTCGATGATCTGGGCCTGGATGGTGACGTCCAGGGCGGTGGTGGGCTCATCCGCGATCAAGAGCTTCGGCTGACAGGCCAGGGCCATGGCGATCATCACCCGCTGCCGCATTCCTCCGCTGAACTGATGGGGATATTGCCTAAGCCGCTCGCCGGGCGAAGGGATCCCCACCATGCTCAAAAGCTCCACGGCCCGCTGGCGGGCGACGCGGCCCCGTAGACCCTGGTGTAAACGGCGCACCTCGATGATCTGGGTTCCGATGGAAAGCACCGGATTAAGCGAGGTCATCGGATCCTGGAAGATCATACCGATCTCGTTGCCCCGGATATGCCGCAGTTCCCGCTCGGAAAGCCGTATGAGATCGCGGCCGTTGAAGACGATGGACCCGGAAAGGATCTTCCCGGGAGGATTGATAAGACCCATGATGGAGAGGGCGGTCACGCTCTTGCCACAACCGGACTCGCCCACCAGGGCCACGGCCTCTCCTTCGTCTAGAGAAAAAGAGACCCCATCCACGGCCTTGACCTCGCCGGCGTAGGTGAAGAAAGAAGTGCGTAAATCGTTTACCGCAAGAAGCATGTTATAAGCCTCCTATCGCCGCATCCACGGGTCCAACGCATCGCGCAGGCCGTCGCCGAAGAAGTTAAAAGCCAGCATGGTCAGGCAAATGGCCAGGCCGGGGAAGAGGAGTTGCCAGGGATAGGAACGCAGGCTTTGCACGCCCTCGCTTGCCAGGGCTCCCCAGCTAGCCATGGGCGCCGCCACGCCGAGCCCGATGAAGCTCAAGAAGGCCTCGGTGAAGATGGCCTCCGGGATGCTCAAGGTAGCGGTGACGATGATGGGGCCGATGCTATTGGGGATGAGGTGGCGGAGTAATATACGCCGCCTGCTCGCGCCAAGGGCAGTGGCGGCCATGACGTAATCCTGTTCCTTGAGGCTCAGGATCTGCCCGCGCACGATGCGGGCCATCTGGATCCAGTAAGTGGCGCCGATGGCGATCATGACGTTCTTCAACCCCGGCTGCAGGATCACCATGAGCAGAATCACCACGAGCACCAAGGGTATCCCGTAGATGACATCCACCACCCGCATCATGATGTTGTCCACCTTGCCGCCGAGATACCCGGAGATGCCGCCGTAGATCACGCCGATGCAAAGGATGATCAGGCTGGCGAAGACGCCCACGGCCAGGGAGATGCGCGCCCCGTAGAGGACCCGCACGAAGAGATCCCTACCCAGATTGTCCGTGCCGAACCAATGCCGCCAAGAAGGCGGCTGATTGATCCCTTCGGGGGTCAGATCCTGGTCGGAGTAGGAATACGGGCAGAAATAAGGACCGAAGAGGGCCAAAAAGACCAGAAACACGATCACCGCCAGGCCCACCATGGCCGCACGATTCCGTTTGAGCCTGCGCCAGGCGTCGCGCCAATAGGTCGTGGCGGGCTGGGCGAAGACGTATCCTTCTTCATTCTCGCGTTGGAGAGGCTGAAAAAGCTCCATTTCAGTACCGGCTTCCATGCGCTCACTCCTTCCCACTGTCCGTGAAGCGTATGCGCGGATCGATCCAGGCGTAGGTCAAGTCCACGAGGAAATTAAGGACCACCAGCAGTGAACTATAGAAAATCGTCACCCCCAGGATGACCGTGTAATCACGGTTATAGATGCTGGTGACGAAGTAGCGTCCAAGGCCTGGGATGGCGAAGATATTCTCCACCAAGAACCTGCCGGTCATGTTGCCTGCCAGGAGGGGTCCCAGGTAGGTCACCACGGGAATCAAGGAGTTCTTGAGGGCGTGCCGGACGACCACCGCCAAGTTGCTCAAGCCCTTGGCGCGGGCGGTACGGATGTAGTCCTGCTGCATGACCTCGACCATGCTCGAACGGGTGAGCCTGGAGATGAAGGCCGTCGGGAAACCGGTGAGAGCCAGGGCGGGAAGAACGATCTGGGATGGTTCCCCCCACATGGCGGCCGGAAACCATCGGAGCTTCAAGGCGAATACGAGCATGAGCAGGCTGGCCAGGATGAAATTGGGCACGGAAACGAAGATGGTGGCGAGGAGCATCGCCAGATTGTCCTGCCATTTGCTTCGGTAGAGCGCGGAGATGATCCCGGCCGGGATACCGATGAGTAGGGCGATACCTACGGCCGCGAGCCCTAGGGTGGCCGCGCCCGGAAAGCCGTCGGCGCTGATCTCGTTGACCGTGCGGCCTTCGTAGGTATAACTTGGACCAAGGTCACCGCGCAGGAGATTCCTGAAGTAATCAAGATATTGTTTGGGCAGCGGGTCGTTCAAATGGTAACGGGCCTCGATGTTTCGCATGATCGCTGCGGGGAGCTTCTTTTCCCTGGTAAAGGGGCCGCCGGGGATGAGATGCATGAAGATGAAAGTTACCGTGGCGATCACCCAAAGCACCAGGACCATAGACAACAGCCGCCGTATCAGGAATTTTATCATCGGCGTTCAACTCCTTAGAGATCGGCGCAATCACTTTTGATGTTTGGTGCTTGTATTAACCGTAAACCGACAAGCCTGTGAAGGCAAATGCAATTTAGCCACAGAGATCACAGAGAACACAGAGAATCTTAGTCGTAACTTTAGGCTGAACTTGGATAACCGTGCCAACCTCTCTTGAACTCTGTACCCTCTGCGGCTTTAAAACTTGCCTCAATCGTAAAAAGATCAGAGGCCGTAAAGGCATCTAGAGAAGGAGGTATGCGCGCTCCGCGCATACCCCCCGGCTCCATCCAGCGATCAGATCCTCAATGCTTGACGATGTAGGCCCACTTGAAATCGACCATGCCTATGGTGGAATGGGTGACGTCCTTGAGATAATCCTGCTGCAGGTACGGCCTGGTATAGAAGTAGATCGGGCAGATAGGCATCTCGTCCATGAGGATCTTCTCCGCATCGTGCATGGCCTTGATCCTGACCTTCGGATCCCCGCTTGTCTTGGCCTTTTCGATCAATGCGTCATACTGCTTGTTGCTCCAGCCGGTATCGTTGTTGCCCCCACCGGTGACCCACATATCCAGGAAGGTCATGGCGTCGACGTAGTCGCCGATCCAGCCTGCGCGGGCCACCTGGTACTTCAGGGCCGTTCTGTTGGAGAGGTAAACGCCCCATTCCTGGTTGGTCAGGGTGACGTTGATGCCAAGGTTCTTCTTCCACATCTCCTGGATGGCCTCGGCGATGGCCTTGTGGGCCTCGCTGGTGTTGTAAAGGATCTCGATGGTCGGGAAGCCCTTGCCGTCAGGGTACCCGGCCTCGGCCAGAAGCTTCTTGGCGGTTTCCACGTCGTTGTCCTTGTAGAAATTACCACCCACGGTACGGAAATCGCCCTTGGCGCCGGGCACATCCGGCACACCCGGCGGGGTAAAGGCCAGAGCCGGGACTTGGCCGGCCTTGGTGATGTTCTCCACGATGGCCTGGCGGTTGATGGCCAGGGCCAGAGCCTTGCGCACCTTCACATTGTCCAGGGGCGGTTTGGTCACGTTGAACTGATAATAATAGGTGCCGAGGTACGGGGCGATCTTGAGCTGGCCTTCTTTCCGAAGCCGGTCGATCTCGGCCACCGGCACGGTGTCGGTCATATCGATGACCCCCGTGTCGTACATGGTCAAGAGGGTCGACTCGTTCTCCACCAGCGTGAAGCGGATCTTCTGGATCTTGACCGAGGCGGCGTCCCAGTAATACGGATTCTTCACCACGTCGATGTAGCTGTTATGCTTCCACGCGACCATCTTGAAGGGGCCGTTGGAGACGAAGGTCTTGGGATCCTGCGCCCACTTCTCGCCGTATTTCTCCACCACGCTCTTCTTGACCGGATAGAGCGTGTGGAAGGCGCAGAGGGACAAGAAATAACTGCAGGGCGCCTCGAGTTCGACCTTGAGGGTGAGGGCGTTGATCGCCTTGACACCCACGTCCGAGGCCTTGGCCTTACCGGCGTTGTAAGCCGCACCGTTCTTCAGGTAGTACAACTGGTAAGCGTATTCTGAGGCCAATTCGGGCGAGAGCGCCCTCTTCCACGAATACTCGAAATCGTACGCGGTTAACGGCGTGCCGTCGCTCCACTTGGAAGGACGCAGATAGAAGGTGATGGTCTTCCCATCCTTGGAAATGACCCAGGACTTGGCGATGCCCGGGATGGGCCGATCGTTCTTATCCAACCGGGTTAGACCCTCGAAAAGCGCCAGCTGCACGTGGCCCTCGGGCACACCGGTAGAACGCGCGGGATCCATATACTGCGGCTCCGCGCCGGCATTGAAACGGACGTACTGTTCCGCCGCCAGCGCCGGACCCTTGCTGGTGGTTGCCGCCAACCCGGGAATCGCCAGCGCCATTACGACTAAAGACATAACCAAAACGGTGAAAAATCTCCTTTGCACACTGGCCACTCCTTTCTTTTCGTCATTCTACGCTCCTTGTATAAAGAGGCTGTTATCCGGGAAAAAACCATCACCTCTTTTCCGCCGGGTCCTCAAGGAGTCCCTTGATCTTTTTCGTGTTTTTTGTGATTCAACACCGAGAAGGAAACTCCTTCACGACGTACCATGTAAGTCTTGACCAGAAAGGTTTTTCTTCGCCGAAAAAATAAGGGAGCGCTCCGGGCGCTCCTTCTCCGCGAAAGGCGAGGAATGATTTGGATCTCAAGAACCGGCGGCGAGCCCGATGGCGATCCCGCCCACGGCGGCGGCGAAGACGTTATAGAGAAAGGCCAAGACCGCGCCGGCGGCCCCCAGGACCAGACCCCCCAGGGCGCTGGCCAGGATGAGCCCGAGGATCGCCGTCCCGATCCCGAGGGCCCCCTGGACGGTCCCGATTTCCAGCCCGAGGTCCTGCAGGCCGTAACCCATGAGCAAAAGCACGACACCGACGATGAGGCTCAAGACAAATCCGGCGCATAGGTTAAATTTGAAGACCGAACCGGCCCTGATCCGTTTGAGCTCGTGGAACTTCATCCCCCGTTCACCCTCCTACGCCTTTGGCCTAACAAATTATATGGCCGCGGCGGAGAAAAACTGACGGCCGGGGGAGAATATGAAAATATGCCGCTCGTCGCTCGGAGAACGAGCGGAGCTTGAATCCGTGGTATTTTCGTCCTTTGTTAACCCGGCGGAAGGCCAGGATGGAGAGCTAGAATCTTAATCCGCCCACCTCCCACCTTTCCTCTACCCCGCCCGGCCAGGTGGACGGCATCCACCAGATCGTGGGTGACGAAGAGGACGGTCGTCTTTTTTCCGCCCAGAGATCGCGGAGCTATTCGCCGAACCGGTAAACTCCTCCAGGCCGACCTGGCGAAGGGCCTCCCGGGCCGTCGCCGTCTCTCTTCCCGCCCCAAACCCGGAACTTCAACCCGAATCCACGTGCTCCTGCGCGGTCAATCAGGGAAAAAGCGCCGGCTCTTGGAAGAGGGGGACGCGGTTCGGCCCGGCCCCCTCCACCGGCCGGCCTTCGAGGGGACCTCTCCGCGGCTCGGCCGCTCCGGGCCGGCGATGATGGTGAACAAGGTCGACTTGCCGCAGGCGGACGGCCCGAGGATACAGACGAACTGGCCTTCTTCGATCGGTCGATCCCGGCGAGGGCCTCCAGATGGCCACGGCGAAAGCGAAAACGCCTTCCCACCCCTTTGAGG
>JAAYXC010000042.1 GCA_012516115.1 Bacillota bacterium
GCCCAGACCACGAAGATCAGAACCGCTCCGTGCCCCCTTTCCCTATTCAACCGGATCCACCTCCCCGGGGACCAGGATCCGGCCGACGTAAACGGGAAAAACCAGGACCGGCCACGCCCGGCGGCTCCCTTCCGCCGGGAAGACTAATTCCAGCCGGACCAGAGAGGGGGGACGTGAGCGGTCCTCCGGCCAGGCCGACCGCCAGGTCCGGGCCGCGGGATCCCACTAGGAGAAACTGGCCCGGCCGATGCCTTCCACCAGAAAGACCTCTTCTTCCTCCCCTTCAGGTCGCCGGAGGGGAGTCCGCCGCAAAACAAGCCGGTCGCCGGCGACCGCCAACTCCACCTCCCAGGGCCCTTCTCCGCCCACTGGATCCCCGGCGAAAAACCGGCATTCCTCCGCCTCACCGACGAAAAAAGGCCCCAAACCGAACGGAGGGGCGAGAAGGGAAGAGAGTTCGGCTTCTATCCGCTGCCAGACGACCCAGAACTCTTCTCTGGTCGCATACCGCTTCTCCCCGCGTTCCCAGGCCGCGCCGAAAGAGGAGAGGGCCACGGCCACGGTGAGAAAGATCCCCCCGGTGAGTAAAGTGACCAGGATTATCTCCAGGAGGGTGAACCCCCGCTCCTTACGGCGCACGGCCGATCGCCGTCCAGACCGTGGTCCTGTGGCCTTTCGGGTCCTGCACCGTCACCGCGAGGCGGAAAAGACCAGTCTCTTCCCCACCGCGATCTTCGGCCTGCCAGCGATAACCGGGCATCCCCGGAAAATCCCCGCCACGACCGGTTTCTTCCCCGGCCTCCAGCGCGGCCAGTTGCATCCGGGCCAAGATCAAACCCAGGACTTCCCGGGCCGTCTTTTCCTCCCACCGGTTGGCCTGGGCATACCCGGCGTAGAGCACGGCGCAACCCATGCCCAGCAAGACCAGGGCCGCCAGGACCTCCACCAGGGTAAAACCAAGGTCCCCCTTATTCCCGGACAATCCGCCCGTCCTCCTCCAACTGGAAGAGAGCTTCCTTCTCCCCCGCCGCCAATTCCACCACCGCTGCCCCGCTATGGCCGTGGGGGTCGAAAAAGAGCGTTTCCACCTCTACGCCGTCCCGATAAACGGCCACCGTTATCCCGGCGGGTAACTGGCGCCGAAGCGGTTCGCCCCGGCCCAAAGAAACGGTGTAACCCTTGGCGGCGAATTGAACGACGGTGGGCCGCCGATGAGCCACGGCCGTGGCCCGGGCCGTCTTGAGATCCCGTTGCAACTGGTCGCAGGCCATCCGCCACGCCAGCCCGTCCGGTCCGCGGAAAAAGGCCGGTAGACCAATGGCGGCCAGCAACCCCAGGAGCAACAACACCGCCGCCATCTCAAAAAGGGTAAAACCGGCCCGGAAGGCTCCCCTACTCCCAGTTGGTGATATCCGCATTCACCCCGGTTCCCCCTTCCACGCCATCCGCGCCGAAGCTCCAGAGGTCGTAACCGTCGGGGTTATGTTCGCCGGGGCAAAGGTATCGATAAGGCCGGCCCCAGGGGTCGTTGGCGATGGGATCCTGGATATAAGGTCCATCCCAGGTCTCGGGGATGGGGGGGATGGTGGGTTTCTCATAAAGGGCGGCCAGGCCCTGTTCGGTGGTGGGATAGGCGCCGTTCTCCAGTTTATATTCGGTCAACACACTCCGGAGGATCTTGATCTGGGAACGGGCCAGATTGGCCCGGCCCTTCTCCACCCTACGCAGATAATGCGGCACGATGAACGCGGTCAAAACCCCCAGCAAAACCAGGACCGCCGTGATCTCAAGGAGGGTAAAGCCATGCTCGCTGCGTTTAGCCAAGTCCCTCACCTCTTTTCCCGCTTATAGTCCGGCGCTCATCCCGACCATCGGGAGGAGGATGGAAAGGGCGATCAAAAGGGTGATCCCCGTCAAGATCAGGATGAGGGCCGGTTCAAGAAGGGCGAGAAGGTTCCGGATGGTCCTCCTGGTTTCGGCTTCGTAGGCCTTGGCCACCTGCTCCAGCATGGAGGCCAACTCCCCCGTCTCCTCGCCCACGGCGATCATCTGAACGGCCATGGCCGGGAGGACCCCTTGGGCGGCGAGGCGACGGGCGATGCTCCCGCCCTGGCCGATCTCCCGGGCGGCCCTGGCCAACGCGTTCTTCACCATGTGGTTCGTGGACGTCTCCGCGGTCACGTTAAAAGCGTCGAGGACCGGTACGCCAGCGCCGAGGAGCATGGCCAGAGTCCTGGTGAGACGGGCGGTAACGAGTTTCCGGTAAAGGTCGCCCAGAAGGGGGGCTTCCAGTAAGAAACGTTCCCACGCCATCTGACCCGCCGGCGACCGTAACAGGGTCCAACCTATAACGGCTGCGGCCGAAAGCCCCAGGGCGCACCAGAGGCCATAGGCAGCCAGGAAACGACTTAACGCCAGGGTTAGGCGGGTCAGCGTCGGCAGGTCCTGGCCCAAACGGGCGAAAATCAGGGCGAACCGCGGTACCACCCATCCCAAGAGGATCACCACGGCCAAAAGGCTGGCGCCGGCCACCACGGACGGATAGAGAAAGGCGCTTAAAAGGTAACCGCGCAGATCGCGTTCCTCCTCGATGGTCTGGGCCAACCGTCGCAAGACGATGGGCAACACCCCCCCGGTCTCTCCGGCCCGGACCATGTTCACGTAAAGACGGCCGAAGACCCGGGGATGGGCGGCCAAAGCCGTGGAAAAAGAAGCCCCTTCCTGCAGGCGCCGGCGCACGTCGGCCAGAATCCGGCCGAAAGACGTCCCGCCGTAAAGTTCGCCGGCCAAGCCCATGGCCCGGTCGAGCTGGAGGCCTGCCCCGAGCATGGTGGCCAGCTGCTGGGTAAAGGCCAAAAGGTCGCCCCCGGTCCGGCCGTTGCGGCCGAGAGGACGGCCCGTCTCCTCAACCTCCAAGGGAAAGAGGCCCTGCGCCCGTAGAGAGGCCATGGCCTCGGCCCTGTTCGCGGCGGCAAGCATCCCCCGGCGGATCTTCCCCCGGGCGTCCGCGGCCCGGTAGACGAACTCGGTCAATCCCGGGTCACCCGCAGGACCTCGCCGATGCTGGTGATCCCGGCCGCGATCTTCGTTAGTCCGTCCTGGCGCAGGGTCACCATTCCCTCCCGCATCGCCTGCTCCCGCAGGACCGCGGTATTGGCCCGGGCCATCACCAGTTCCTCGATGGCCGGCGAGGTGACGAGGAGCTCGAAGATCCCGATCTGGCCACGGTAGCCGATCTGACGACACTCACGGCACCCGCGGCCCTCGTAGACCAAGTGGGTCGGTCCCGGGCTCCACCAGCCCAGACGTTCCCGCTCTTCCTCGGTGATGCGACGGGCAAAACGGCAATGGGGGCAGAGACGGCGCACGAGTCGTTGGGCCAAGACGGCGCGCACCGTCGCAGCCACAAGGTATTCCTCGACCCCCATCTCCAGCAGCCTGGTAAAGGCACCGGCCGCATCGTTGGTATGGAGGGTGGCGAAGACCAAATGTCCGGTCAGGGCGGCGTGAACGGCCACCTCGGCCGTCTCACGGTCACGGATCTCGCCCACCAGGATGACGTCCGGATCGTGCCGGACGATGGTCCGAACTCCCTGGGCAAACCCGAAGTTCACCCTGGGGTTGACCTGCATCTGGTTAACCCCTTTGAGTTCATACTCCACCGGGTCCTCGATGGTGATCACCTTGCGCCCGACGAGGTCGAGTTTGCTGATGGCCGCGTATAAAGTGGTGGTCTTGCCGCTCCCGGTGGGGCCCGTGACCAGGATCATCCCGTGGGGGAGACGGATGAGACGGTTGAAGGCGGCCAGGGCGGCGGGGGAGAAACCGAGCTCCTCCAGAGGAAGGAAGATACTCGTCCGGTTCAAGATGCGCAGGACCACGCTCTCCCCGTGCAGGGTGGGCGCCACGGCCACCCGCAGATCCAGATCCCGCTCCTCCAGTCGGAGGCGAATGCGGCCGTCCTGGGGAAGCCTTTTTTCGGTGATGTCCATCCCGGCCATGAGCTTGAGGCGCGAGACGACCGCCGGATAAAGGCGTTTGGGCGGGGCCTCCACTTCGTAGAGCACCCCGTCGATGCGGTACCGGACTTTGATCTCCTCGGCGAAGGGCTCGAGATGGATATCGCTGGCCCCGGCCTCCACCGCCCGGAGGAGGATGAGGTTCACCAGACGCACGATGGGCGCTTCGTTGGCGATGGACTCCACCGCCGCCAGATCGGTCGTTTCTTCTTCGCCGCGGAAGAGAAGGAGTTCGCCCTCGTCCAGGTCGGCCACGACTTCGGCCACGGAACCGGCCCCCCGCCGGTAATAGCGGTTTAAGGCGGCCTCCACCGCCTCCGGAGGAGCAAGGACCAGATCCAGCGGAACCCCGGCCAGGGTGGCCAAAAGGTCGAACGTCTCCAAATCCAGGGGCGCGGCCGCCGCCAGGACCAGCCGATCGCCCATTCGCTTTACGGGCACCACATGGAAACGTTCGGCCAGGGAAGCCGGGAAAGCGGCCACCGCCGCCGGCTCGATCTCTTCCGGATGGAGGGCGAGGAAATCCAGGCCGAAAGCCTCCGGCGAGCGGTGCGCGGCCCCAGTGCCTGCATCACCGCTCCGGGGGAGGACATCGGCTTCCATGCGCTGGACTTTCGGCCTTCGACCCCCGGACCACCCGAAGGACATCCCCGCCCCTCCTTTACCTGGTATATACGCATTCCGGGGAAAACCGGCGATTACGCCAGGCACGCGCACCCGGCGGGCGCCACCGTTTATCTGGATTCTCCGTAAAAACCAAAAATTCCTCCTTTCTCCTCCACCATGGCGCCGAAGCCATGGAAGGGCCGCTTGACAAGCAATGCCAGTAACCCCTATAATCCTAGCCAGGGGAATGCTTATCCGCGCGGGAGTTGAGCTCAAATGCCCAACCTTACCGGTGAGAGCTTCCAGGCCACGGTGGACGAATATCTCATCCGCCACCGGAGCATCCTGGATGTCCTCTCGAAGCTCCAGGAAGCCACGGCCCGGGTGAATCGAGCCCTCGCCAAAGCCGTCACCACCTGTGGATGCGTGGAGATCTCCGCTTCGCGCCAACGGATTCCGGAAGGAGTGGAGTTCCCGCGCCTCAAGGAATTCATGGCCACCCATCTTAAGGGTGAACTCTGCGAATCCTGTCGTGAGATCGTCGAAACCGAACTCGGCCAGGGCCTCTTCTATTTCACCGCCCTCTGTAGCCTCCTGGGGTTCCGGATCGAGGAGATCATGGCCCGGGAAGAAGAACGGATCGCCACCCTCGGCCCTTACAACCTTACCTGAGTCCCGCTGGCTGAAGAGAATACGTGAAATCCGCCGGACTTTCCAAGGGCTTTCATGGTTTTCCCATCGCGGCGTGGGGAAGGAGCCTGGACTGGGAAGGGTGGATGAGGGGTTTCATTTTCTCTGCAAGATCGTTTCTTCCCGTAGACGGCGCAGGCCTTCTTTGATGCCCTTGGCCCGGGCCTCGCCGATGCCCTCCACCTCGTCCAGGGCCTCGGTGGAGGCGTCCATGATCTCACGTAGACGGCCGAAACTCTGGATCAGGTTTTCGATGACCGGCATGGGCAGCCGGGGGATCTTGTGGAGAATGCGGAATCCACGCGTGGGGACCACCGTCTCCGGACTCGTCCCAATGCTGTAACCCAAGACCCGGAGGACGAAAGCCGGTTCCATGAGGTCTTCCGCCGCCGCCTTGGCCAGAAGCGCCCGGGCTTCCTCGACCCGCCGGTCGTCCAGCGGCTCGATGTAATCCCGGATCACCAGTTCGTCCTCCTCCCCGAGGTCGGCGAGGGTCTCCTCCAGCTGCATACGGACCAGGCGTCCTTCCGTTCCCAATTCGCAGATGTAGAGCTCGATCTCCGCGGCGAACCTGGCCACGAGTTCGGCCCGTTGGATGACCGTGCTCACGTCGGCCAGGGTCACCTGGTCCTCGCATTCCAGGGCTGTCAACTTGAGCAGCGCCTTCTGATAGACATCTTTGTAACGCTCGAGGGTCTGAAGGGCCTGGTTCGCCTTGGCCAGGATGGTCCCGATCTCGCGCAGGACGTATTTCTGGTCCCCTTTATAAAGGGTGATGACGTTACGGCGCTGGGAGATGGCGATCACCAGTTTCCCGGTCTGAAGGGCGGCCCGCTCGGCCGTCCGGTGTCTGGTACCCGTTTCGGTGGTCGGGATCAACGGGTCCGGGGTGAGATGGGCGTTGGCCACCAGGATCCGGCGAGCATCGCCGCTGATGACCAGGGCGCCGTCCATCTTGGCCAACTCATAAAGGGAAGAGGGGTCGAGCTCCACATCGATCCGGAACCCGCCGTTGACGATGCGCATGACCTCCTCGGAGTCGCCCACGAGGATGAGGGCCCCGGTCCGGGCGCGCAGGATGTTTTCGAGCCCTTCGTAAAGATCGGTGCCCGGAGCCACCAGTCGCAGGGTCTTCATGAGCTCTTCGCGTTCAGGCCAATAACGGCGCATCTCACCCTTCACGCTCCTCCGGCCCGGCGGCCGCCGAGAAAACGACCCCCAGGGCCTCCTTTACGGTCCGAACCGGGATAACGGTAAAGCCGGGCGGGAGGTTCCGGTAATCTCCCCGCGGCACCACGGCCCGTTTAAAGCCCAGACGGGCGGCCTCGGCCACCCGGCGATCCCCGGCCCGTACCGGCCGCCCCTCGCCGGCCAGCCCGATCTCCCCGAAGATCGCCGTGCCCTCGGGAACCACCCGGTCCCGGAGACCGGCCACCACCGCCACGGCCACGGCCAGATCCGCCGCGGGTTCGTTCATGCGTAAGCCCCCCGCCAGACTGAGATAGACGTCTTGCGCGGCCAGGGAGAAACCACATCTACGCTCCAAGACGGCCAATACCAGCGCCACCCGGTTCGCATCGAGCCCGGTGACGAGCCGTCGCGGCGTACCGTAACCCGAGGCCACCACCAGGGCCTGGAGTTCCAGCAAAAGCGGCTGCGTCCCTTCCATCCCCGCGTAGACCACCGTCCCGGCTTCGCCCGCCGCCCGTTCGTCTAAAAAAACGGCCGAGGGATTGACCACCTCCACCAGACCGTTCTCCCCCATGGTCAGAACGGCCAGCTCCTCGGTGGAACCGAACCGATTCTTGGTGGCCTTGAGCAACCGGTAAGGGTAACGGCGCTCGCCCTCGAGATAAAGGACGGTGTCCACCATGTGTTCGAGCACCTTCGGCCCGGCTAAAACGCCGCTCTTGGTGAGATGACCCACCAGGAAGATGGAAGTGCCGGTTTCTTTGGCCGCGCGCAGGAATTCTCCCGTCGCCGCCTGGACCTGGGCCACGCTCCCCGGGAGGCCCCCCAGGCCTTCGTGGCGGACGGTCTGGATGGAGTCCACCACGGCCAAGACGGGCGCGCCGGTCTCGATCTGGGCACGGATGGCGCCCACCGCAGTCTCCCCCGAAACGTAAAGGTCCTCGCTGATGGCTCCGAGCCGCTCGGCCCGCAGGCGCAACTGGGCCGGGGATTCCTCGCCGCTCACGTACAGGACCTTCCCGTGCCGGCGGGCGAAATCCGCCGCGTACTGCAAAAGGAGGGTGGATTTCCCCACCCCCGGCTCGCCGCCCAGAAGGAGGAGGCTGCCCGGGACCAACCCCCCGCCCAGGACCCGGTCGACCGCCGGGTAGGCGC
>JAAYXC010000339.1 GCA_012516115.1 Bacillota bacterium
CCTCCGAACGAACCCGCTTTTTTTTTCTGAAGCAGCGACAAGAGGTGATGGGATGCCGCTAAAAGAACTCTTCAACACCAAACCGAAATACGTGACGATCAAGCCGCCGACTCCGGCGCCGCCCGGCGGGGTAGAAACGGTCGAAAGACCGGAGAAAAAAGAGATCCCGGACGGCCTCTGGACCAAGTGCGGTGGCTGTGGCCAGACCATATATACAAAAGACCTTGCCAAAAACCTCTTCGTCTGCCCGCGCTGCGACCATCATTTCCGCATCGGCGCCCGGGAGAGGATCAACCAGCTATTGGACGAAGGTAGTTTTTCCGAACTCTTCGCCGATCTCCGTTCGGTGGACCCCCTCGGTTTCCCGGATTATCCGGCCAAATTGAAACGCGCCCAGCAAGAGTCGGGTTTAAGCGAGGCCATCCTCGTGGGGACGGGGAAACTGGAAGGTATTCCCCTCGGTCTGGGCGTCATGGACGCCAATTTCATGATGGGATCCATGGGGAGCGTGGTCGGAGAGAAGGTAACCCGTTTGATCGAGTATTGCCTCGAGACCAGGTTGCCCTTGGTCATCGTGGCCGCCGGTGGGGGAGGGGCGCGGATGCAAGAAGGGGTCCTTTCCCTCATGCAGATGGCCAAGACCAGCGCCGCCTTGGGACGTCTGGGCCTGGCGGGTATCCTCTATATTTCCGTCCTGACCGATCCGACCATGGGAGGGGTTTTTGCTAGTTTCGCCACGCTGGGCGATATCATCATCTGCGAGCCCGGAGCCCTTCTTGGCTTTACCGGCCCGCGGGTCATCCAACAGACCATCCGTCAGACTCTGCCGCCGGGCTTTCAGTCTTCCAAATTCCAGCTCGAACACGGCCTGGCCGACATGATCGTCCATCGGCGGGAACTCCGGTCCACCATTGCCCGTCTCCTCCGTTTTCACCATTACGGAGGTGGGGCTTGATGGGGAACGGCTATACGCTGGAGTTCGAGAAGAAACTGGTGGAATTGGAGAAAAAGATCGAGGAGCTCAAGCGTTACGCCGAGGAAAAGGGGCTCGACATGGCGGAGGAGATCGCTCCCCTCGAACGACGTGCCCAGGAGTTGGCCCGCGAGATCTATTCTCACCTGGAACCATGGCAGAGGGTCTTGATCGCGCGGCATCCGAAACGCCCGACCTTTCTCGAACTGGTTTCCTTCATCTTTCAAGACTTCCTCGAACTCCACGGCGACCGGAACTTCCGGGACGATCCGGCCATGGTCGGCGGGTTGGCCTGGCTGGATGGACGGGCGGTCACGGTTATCGGGGAGCAGAAAGGTCGCGATACCAAGGAAAATCTCGCGCGAAATTTCGGCCTCCCCCATCCGGAAGGTTACCGGAAGGCCCTCCGCCTCATGCAGCAGGCGGCGAAATTCGGTCGGCCCATCATCTCGTTTATCGACGTGGTCGGCGCTTATCCCGGGATCGAGGCCGAGGAACGGGGACAAGGCGAGGCCATCGCCAGGAACCTGCGGGAGATGTCGATTTTACCGGTCCCCATCATCGCCGTAATCACCGGGGAAGGCGGCAGCGGCGGGGCCTTAGCCACCGGGGTGGGAGATCGCCTTTATATGCTGGAACATGCGTATTATTCCGTCATTTCGCCGGAGGGGTGTGCCTCCATCCTTTGGAAGGACGCCACCAAGGCGCCGGAAGCGGCCAAGGCCTTGAAGTTCAACGCCGAAGACCTTCTAGCCTTTGGCGTGATCGACGGGATCATCCCCGAGCCCCTGGGAGGAGCCCACCGCGATCCGGCCCAAACGGCGGCGAATATCAAGCGGACCATTGTGGCGGCATTGGAAGAACTAGTAAAGATTCCCGGTTCGATGCTGGTGGAGGAACGTTATCGTCGTCTCCGGCGGCTGGGCGTCTACGGGACTTCTTGAACCGGACGGCGGCCATCCCCACAGCCAGGAAAAGGCCCGGCGATCCGGGAGAGAGGGTCTCCCTTTTCTTAACTTTAAAAAGCCGACCCGGCGGCCAGGGGATTGAGGCCGGAGTTTTACCGCGCTCTCGCGGCGGATTGCGCTCCGCCGCGGGATGAAGGGGTGAGTTGCCTTGCGCAAGAAAACCAAGATCGTCTGCACCATCGGGCCGGCCAGCGAAGACCCCGGCGTTCTACGGCGGATGATCGAGGCCGGGATGGATGTGGCCCGGCTCAATTTCTCCCACGGCGGCTACGAAGAACACGCCCGCCGGTATGAGGCCATTCGTCGGGCGGCCGAGGAGGCGGGCCGGGAAGTGGCCGTGCTCCTCGACATCCAGGGACCAAAGATCCGCACGGCGTCGGAGACCTCCCTGGAGCTCGTGGAGGGTCAGACGATCCTCGTCGGTCCACCGGGTGAAGGCCGGGACCTGGTGATCGAATACCCGTATCTCGTCGAGGATCTCCGCCCCGGTTCCTCCATCTTTCTCTGCGACGGCTTGATCGAGCTGGTGGTGGAGGAGATCGCGCGGGACGTCCTCCGGTGTCGGGTGGCCCGTGGTGGGGAAGTCGGGGCACGCAAGGGGGTCACCCTCCCCGGGGTCCCCATCCGCCTCCCGGCGGTCACCGAAAAAGCCGTGGAGGACATCAAGTTCGGCGCCGCTCTGGGAGTGGACATGGTCGCCGCTTCGTTCGTCCGCCGGCCGGAGAGCATCCACGAGGTCCGGGGCATCCTGCGGGCGGCCGGGAGTTCGGCCGCGGTCATCGCCAAGATCGAAAACCGGGAAGGGCTCGAAAACCTGGAAGAGATCATCGTCGCCGCCGATGGCCTCATGATCGCCCGGGGCGATCTGGGGGTGGAGCTACCGCCCATGGAGATCCCCCTTATCCAGAAGGCCATCATCGCCCATTGCAATCAGGTGGGTAAGCCGGTCATCACCGCCACGGAGATGCTGGAGTCCATGGTCAGAAATCCCCGGCCCACGAGGGCCGAGGTGACCGACGTGGCCAACGCCATCCTGGACGGCACGGACGCCACCATGCTCTCGGCCGAAACGGCGGTAGGGAAGTACCCGGTGGAGTCGGTCCGGATGATGGCGGAGATCGCCCGCCATACCGAGAATTCCCCTCGTTACGAAGAACTTTTGGCCCACCGGCGGGGTCAGGCCACCGCCTCGGTGGCCGACGCCATCAGCCACGCGGCCTGTCAGGCCGCCCGTGACCTCGCCCTGGCCGCCATCATCACCGCCACCCAGTCCGGGAGCACCGCCCGGCTGGTGGCCAAATTCCGGCCGAAGGCTCCGATCATCGCGGCGACTCCCAGCCTTACGGTGGCCCGCCAGCTCTGTCTGGTCTGGGGGGTTTCTCCGGTGCTCGTGGAACCCAGTGATTCCACCGATGGAATGCTGGCGGCCTGCGAACGGGCGGCCAAGTCCACGGGGCTCGTGGCCCGGGGGGACCTGGTGGCCATCACCGTAGGGGTGCGGACGGGGGTCCCCGGTTCCACCGACCTCCTCAAGATCCAGCGTCTAACCTAGTGGTCTCAACGAGGGGCGGGACGCATAGAATCCTTCCGGAGCGGAGTGAGGTGGCGGCCGTGTCGGAGCTCATCGGACGGACGCTGACGCCCGGACTTTTGGATCTATTGGCCAGGCGGATGCCGGTCCTCGTGGTGGCCACGGTGAATCCGGACGGTTCGCCGCATACGGCGCCTTATAACCAATTCGGCGCTCCCGACCCCGGCCATCTCTTTCTCGCCATCAACCGCCAAGATCACACTTATGCCAATTTATGCGCCCGTGGCCTGGCCGGCTTGGCCCTCCTGGAAGAAGGCGATGTGGCCATCAGCATGCGCACCCGCGCCCGCGTCCTTCAAGAGCAGATGGTGAGTAACTGCAACCTGGCGGTGGTCGAATTTACCATCGAAGAGATCAAACGGGATAATTCCCCCCATTATCTCGTTACCCAGGGGGTCAGGACGAGGCTACGGGAAGAACCGTTCTTACTCCAACAACGCCGGCTAATGGCTGAACTCGCGGCCGTCGCCCGGGGGAGGCCGACGGACCTCGCCGTAGAAAGGGAAGAAGCATGAAGAACAACATCGACGAGCACATCGATGCCTGGCGAAAGGAGATCGTCACCGATCTGCAAGCCTTGGTCCGCCTGGAGAGCGTGGCAGGCGCCGCCGCGCCCGGAGCGCCTTTCGGCCCCGGCGTCCGCGCGGCACTCGACTTCGTCTTATCCCGCGCGCGGGCCATGGGCCTGGTGGCCAAAGACGTGGATGGTTACGCGGGACACGTGGAATTCGGCCAGGGACACGAGATGGTGGGCATCCTGGCCCACCTGGATGTGGTGCCGGCCGGGGAAGGGTGGACCCATCCGCCTTTCGGCGGGGAAGTGGTCGACGGGCGGCTTTACGGCCGCGGGACCGTGGACGATAAGGGCCCGGTCATCGCCTGTCTTTACGCCCTGGCCGCCCTGCGGGAGGCCGGTTTTCGCCCCGTTCGGCGGCTCCGGCTCATTCTGGGCTGTGACGAAGAAGGCGGAAGTTGGGAGAGCATTAAGCACTACTTTAGCGTGGAGGAGAAACCTCTTTACGGCTTTTCCCCGGACGCGGAGTTCCCGGTGATCAACGCGGAGAAAGGCCATCTCTGGTTCCGCGTGGAAAAGGAGTGGCCGAAGGAAACCCGGGGCAACGATCCTTCCATTCTTGCGGCAGAAGGAGGGACAAGGCCCAACGTAGTTCCCGACCGCTGTCGGCTTGTCCTTGCCCCCGGGAACCGGAAGGAGAAATTCCGACGCGCTTTGCAGACGGCCGACCCGAATTTAATCGTGATGGAGGCGGGGGAGAACCTGCAGGTGGAGGCCCGGGGCCGGGCGGCCCATGCCAGCCTGCCCGAACAAGGGGAGAACGCCATCGGGCGGCTTTTCACCGCCCTGGCGCAAGTGGCCGAATGGCTCCCTGCCGGCCAGGCGGAGGCGGTCCGTTTTCTGGCCGAGGCTTCCCGCCATGACGGTACGGGGTTAGGGATAGACCAGCGGGATGAGGTCTCCGGGGCCCTGACCGTTAACCTCGGCACGCTGGCCTGGGATGCGACCCGGCTCGTCGGCGAACTCGATCTCCGTTACCCGGTCAGCCTCGAGGGAGATCAACTCGTGACCGCGTTGCGCGAACGGATGGCGACCTGGAATTTAAAAATGGAAGTAAAACATCATCTTCCGCCCCTTTACCTGCCGGCCGATCATCCGCTGGTGGATAAGCTCCTCCTGGTCTTCCGGGAGAAGACCGGCCGGGAAGCCAAGCCTTTAGCCATCGGGGGCCGGACTTTCGCCTGCGCCCTGGGGACGGGGGTGGCCTTCGGTCCCGTCTTTCCCGGTCGGCCCGAACTCGCCCATCAGGCGGATGAATATATCGATCTGGAGGAGTTAATCCTGATCGCCAAGATCTATGCCGCGGCCATGGTGGCTTTGGCCGGATAGGCCACACTCATACCGGAGGGGAGGAAAAAAGCTGGACCGCCCGGTGATCCGGGAGATGGCTTTTCTGCGGTTCTTCTCCGGGCTGCTCGAGATCGTGGCCGCCTTGATCTTTCTCCGGGTAGGCCGGGTGGAGACGGCCCTGCGCCTGAACGCTTTGCTCGGCCTGGTGGGGCCACTGGTGCTCGTCCTCGTCAGCCTTCTCGGCCTCGTCTCCCTGGCCGCGCGGCTCTCACCGGGGAAGATCGCCCTCGTCACTCTGGGGGTGGTTTTGATCCTCTGCGGGACCCGCGTTTAACGGGACGAGGCGGAGCCCGAGCGCGGCGCGGAAAAAGACCCCGGCGGCGGCCAGGAGTTGGCGGCCCCGGTGGATGAAATCTTTTAGACTCCGGCCGGTCTCGGCATGGGACATCGCGACCGGTATTTCGAGGATACGGCCGCCTAAACGATGGACCCCGATGGTCAAGGCCGGTTCGCAGCCCCATCCGGGGGCGAACCCCGGTAAACGGGCGAGGAGGGTGGCGGCGAGGACCCGTTGCCCAGACATGGGCGAGGCGAACCATCGGCCGGTAAAAAGGCGTAGTCCGAGTCGGCAGAAGCCTTTGGCCAAACCTAAACCGCCGCGTTTTTTGGCCGGAGGGAATCGGGCGATGGTCATCTCCGCCCGGCCTTCCAGGACCGGGGCGAGGAGGCGGGCGAACTCCGCCGCCGAAGGCCCGAGGTCCGCATCCACCAGGGCCAGGGCCTCGAAGGGGCGACCCCGGAGGACGGCGAGGCCGGTGTTGAGGGCCGCGCCCTTACCCATGTTTTTAGGATGACGGATGACCTCCGC
>JAAYXC010000340.1 GCA_012516115.1 Bacillota bacterium
GGGTAAGATCGGTCTTCACGTATTCGACCAGCCAGGAAAAAGGCACCAACATCTATTTTACCTCCCCTCGGCGGCGAACTGAGCCAAAAACCGCAGGTCGTTCTCGAAGAGGAGCCGCATATCCTCGATCCCGTATTTCAGGAGGGCGATCCGCTCCACCCCCATGCCGAAGGCGAAACCGGTGAAACGTTCCGGGTCGTAGCCGGAGACGGCCAACACGTTCGGGTGGACCGCGCCGGCGCCGAGGATCTCAAGCCACCCCGACCCCTTGCAGACCCGGCACCCGCCCTTCCCGCAGGAACAGGAGATGTATACCTCGGCACTGGGTTCGGTAAATGGGAAGAAACTCGGCCGGAAGGAGACCTCCCGTTCCGATCCGAACATGGCCCGGGCGAAGGCCACAAGCGTCCCCTTGAGGTCGGCAAAGGTGATCCCTTCGTCCACCACCAACCCCTCCACCTGGTGGAAAAGGAGTGAATGGCTGGCATCCGGCGCATCGCGGCGGTAGACGCGGCCGGGAGCGATGATCCGGATCGGCGCCGGACGGAGGGCCTCCATGGTCCGGACCTGTACCGGCGAGGTATGGGTCCGCAAGAGGACCGTGGAAGTGATATAAAAAGAATCCTGCATGTCGCGGGCCGGGTGTTCGGGCGGAAAGTTCAGCGCCTCGAAATTATACCGGTCGAGTTCGATCTCCGGACCCTCGGCGATGGTGAACCCCATCCCGAGGAAGATCTCCTCGATCTCATCCCAGACCAGGCGGATGGGGTGCCCGTAGCCGAGCCGGGGTCGCCGACCCGGGAGGAGCACGTCCACCCGTTCGGCCATAAGCCTCGCTTCCTCCATCGCACGGGCCAGCGTCTCACCCTTCCGGGTCAAAGCCTCTTCTACCTCGACCTTAAGGGCATTGAGCCTTTCGCCCACCCGTGGTCGCTCGGGGGGGGGAAGTTCGCCGAGAGCGCGAAGGGCCATCGTCAATTCACCTTTCCGACCCAGATACCGGCGGCGAACCTCCTCGAGGGCTTCCGGGTCGCCTGCCTTTTCTATAGCCTCCATAATCGTTTGCCGGAGGACTTCGATATCAAGCCTCAAGGAAGGGATTCCTCCTTTGCCGAGATTTTTAACCCGAATTTCGAAGTCGTAGCAATCTCACCATCTCACCCCCTGGCCCCTGATATGGAGAGGGGGCGGTCCTTGCGGGTAACCCACCCCCCGGTCCTCCGGACCACCCCCCTCTCTTTGGCAAAAAGAAAGGGGTTAGGGAGGTGAGTTCCATCTTCGTACCGGGACATAAAAAAAGAGCCTTGCCCGGTAAGGGGCGAAAGGCTCTTCCGCGGTACCACCCTTTTGGCGACAAAAGAGCCACTCTGCGGGGCGGCCTGTGACCGCCCTCCCCTTTTAACGGTGGGGGACCGGCCCGGCCTACTATCGGTTCAGCCGGCAGCTCCGGAGGGAACTTCGGCGGGAGGAACGGGAAGAGGTTTCACCGTCTCTCTTCTCCCTGGGCCGTTCGGCCCCCGCTTACTTTACTCCTTCATCGCTTCTTCCCTGATATATCGATAAATCCTGAACCTGTATTCAGGAAACGTCCTGCTTTCTCCACCCGGGGCCGCGGTCGCCTAATGGCGGCCATCCCTGCCCGCCGTCCTCTACGTAAAAAAGCCGCCTATACAATAGTTCCATCGGATAAAGACCTTCACACGGCTGGCGACCCCTCTCCCTTCCCGCGGGTCCTTCCCGGAGGAAAGAAGTAGGGTAACCCGAACGAAAGAAGTAAAATGGAGCACCTTTATACCCGGAGTCTCAACCTTTGCCCCGGGATCCGGAGAGCAACCGGGACCGGATGTTCAGGAAGGGTTAGACCGCACCAATTGCCGATAGATCAGATAGGCGGCGATGGATCCGGTGGTTTCGAAGATTCGCCAGAAGACATCCGCGTAGCTGGTCGCCATGCCCTTCTCCCCCCACCACGAGGATCCGATGTGGGCCCAAGCACAATTATAACGCAGCCGCGGCGGCCCAGGCAAGCCCTTTTACCGAACGAGAAAAAAGAGGAAAAGCCCTCAGTCTTCCGCCTTCCTCCTCACCAGCTCGAAGAGGAGAATCCCCGCGCTTAGTGCGGCGTTCAACGAATCAACCCCCGGGGCCAGAGGAATATTCACCCTCTCTCCGGCGGCCTCGCGCAGAGGGGCGGAAAGACCCCGCGCCTCGTTTCCGATGCAAAGGAGACAGGGCCGGGCCATCCTCGCGCGCCAGTAAGGCATGTCCGCGTGGGGCTCGGTGGCGATAAGACGCCACCCCCCTTCCCGCGCGAAGAGTAGAAGTGCTTCGACCCCCCCTTCCTTCAGCACCAGATGAAAATGCGCTCCCTGCGCCGCCCGCATGACCTTGGGCGCGAACAGATCCACCGTCCCGGGCATGGCCCAGACCAGGTCCGCCCCGGCACCCCAGGCCGCCCGGAGGATGGTCCCGGCATTCCCCGGGTCCTGGAGTCCATCGAGGACCAGGCCCACCTCGGCCTGACCCTGAAGCTCCCGGATGGGGAAAGGAGCCACGGCCAGAACCGGCGGGGGATTATCGGTGGTGGCCGCCCTGGCCATGGCCCGTGGACCGACCTCGATCGGACGCGCCCCCTTTTTTTCGGCTTCGCTCAGGAGTCGCCGGCCTTCGGACGAAGCAGCCCATTCCGGCAGGAAAAGGACTTCCCGGACCTTCGTCCCGGTCGCCAGGGCTTCGGCCA
>JAAYXC010000341.1 GCA_012516115.1 Bacillota bacterium
CCCCCTCCTTTCTCCCGGTGGACGATTATGGGCCTGGAAAGGGCCGGAGGCTCCCCGGGAACTGGAGGCGGCCGCATCCGCCTGTGCGGTGCTCGGTGCGGAAATACGCGCCTGTCTCCCTTACGTTTTACCGGGCGGACAGGGGCGACGTCACCTGGTGATCCTGGAGAAGACCCGGCCCACGCCGGCTGGCTTTCCCCGCCGACCCGGCATGGCCGCCAAGAGACCTCTTTAAAGTTTTCTTCCCCTTGGCGGTTGACGGTTCATCCCCGTCATGTTATGCTACAGGTTAGGTAAGTTCCTCGTATCATTTGAGCGGCCTCAGCAAGACGAAGACGTTTATCGCTTCGTCGGGAGCGCGATCCGGTTATATGGGCGGGCGTAGGAGGTAAGAGGGACTTATTTTTCCGGTAAAGGAGAAAAAGCGATGCGTAAAGTAACGATGCAAACCATTGCGGAACACCTGGGCATCTCACGTTTTGCCGTTTCGCGGGCCTTAAGCGGTGGTGAAGGGGTCAGTGCGGAGACCAGGCGCCGGGTCATCGAAGCGGCGGAACGCCTGGGCTATGTGCCGCCCGGCACGCACCGGGCCAGAGATCCTTTCCGCAAAAGGAACATCCTCTTCATGGTGAAGGAGGAACGCTTTAAGGACCAACATTTTTGGCCACGGGTCATCGCCGGGGTGGAGAGCGCGGCCAGACAACGGAAACTCAACGTGATGCTGGCCACGGTGACCGAGGAACAAGAGGCGCGCGGCATCCTGCCCGTGGCTCTCCTGGAGCGGAGCGTGGACGGCGCGCTCGTCGTCGGCGAATTCAGTCCGTCTTACCTCAAGGTATTGCGCGAGCAGGAACAACCGGTGGTCCTGGTGGACATCGACGGTGCGGATCACGGATTCGACGCGGTGATGACCTCCGACCGCGGCGGAAGCATCCTGGCCGTCCGGCACCTGGTCTCTCTGGGGCATCAGGTGGTCGGGTTCATCGGCGATCTGACCTATGCCAGCAGTTTCCGCCGACGTTACCAGGGCTTCTTGGAGGCGGCCGAGGAAGCGAGCCTCGTCCATACCGGCACCTGTATTCTGGCGCGGGCGGAGAATCATTTCTTCGAAGCCGGGGAACTCCGGACGGCGGTGGAAGGGCTTGCCACCATGCCGACCGCTTTCCTCTGCGCCAACGATCGGGTGGCCTTGACTTTGATCACCGTGCTTCAGATGCGGGGGCTCAAGATTCCCGAGGACGTGGCGGTGGTGGGCTTCGACAACATCGAGCTGGCCGAGACGAACCTGCCGGGCCTGACCACCATCCACGTCCATAAGGAAAGGATGGGGAGTCGGGCGGTGGAGATGCTCGCCTGGCGGCTCGGGGATCCCGAGGCACCGAAAGAGACCGTGGTCATCGAGACCAAATTGGTGGTCCGCGCCTCCACCGCCGTCCCGGTACGCGGCAAGGTCAGGACAAGAGATTGACGATCACCATGAGTTCCATATCCATCGGTATCTCCATTTTGGCCTCGCCGCTTGCGAGTTTGGCCATTAGCCGACCTTGGAAGAGGTGGGCTTCTTCTTTTGTGTACCCCCGGTCCAGATCGAAGGAGATCCGCCCGGCGCCGAAGAAAGTCCCCGCGGCGATGAACTGGCCGGCAGCATCCGGCAGGGGGAGGGAAAACTCCGGAATCTCCTGGGTGATTTCCTGTGCGATCTGGGCGAGGCGGCTGGTGCCGATTCTCTCTACTTTTTCCAGACGGCTCCGCACAGTGGTCGGACACCTGACGTTTCCAACGTTTTGCATTAAGTTTTTCGTCCATTCTTCACCCACCGTAACGGGGCCGGGGGGAAGGAAGGAATACCCGGCATAATTATCCAGCGAGATCGTCGACGGGAGCTCGGTCGGTTCGAGGAGTTTCGTCTCCCCCTGGGGGCTCACTTTAATACGGACGCGGAGGCCGAGGAGGTTCTTTTCTTCTTCGTCCTCAGCCTCTACGATCTCACCATTGGCCCAGTTTTGTCGCCGCCAGGACTCCATCCGGCAGGCCAGCTCGGCCCCGCCCGCCGGATCGACCCCCAATACCTCCTGGCGAAGGACGGCCTTGATGACCGTTTTGATTTCGAGGGGGCCTTGGCCGGGGATCTGGAACTTCAGGGTCAGACTCTCTTCCACTTTGTACCGGCGTACTTCTCCTTGCCGAAAGCCCAGCTTTAATTGGTACGTCTCGGTGGCCGCCGTCCCGACGACGGCGAGGAAAAAGAGGAAAAGTGGGACGAAACGAGGTAAAAAGGATCTTCGCATCTCATCCATCCTCCCTTTCGTTTTCGTACTCCTCGTGGGCGACCGTTTCGCCGGCAAAGCCGTCGAGTACTTTGCGGCCAGGTCCGTAAACGGTCACCCGGAGCCTTCCTTCTTCGTTTTGCAGGATCGCATAAGAATAAGAGGCCGGGAAGACCGCGATGGTCTGATCGGGGACCAGGGTCCGCCGGAGCGGGGCGCCGGCGGACCCCACGCAGATCTGATGGATGACTTTGCCCGGCCGGGTCTGCGAGGGGATGGTCCGGCGGGAGTAATTGTGTTCGTGGCTGACGAAGACCATCTCCACTCCGCCGGCATCGAGGAGCGCCCAGGCCAGGTCGCGCTCGGCCGGGTAACGATCGAGGCTTTCGCCGAGATGGGCACCGGTTGGATAAAAGGGTTCGTGGAGGAGGACGACGGCATGGCGGGGCCGGGGCGGGGCCAACATCCGGGCCAGCCAGGCCCGCTGGACTTCGTCGATGCGGTGACCACGGGAATTTAAAATGATAAAACGGATCTCGCCCCGATCGACGGTATAGACCGTCCGCCCATAGCCCGGGACCATTTCCCACGGCAGATGGGGGAAGAAACGGCCGAAGGTCTCCTGGCGGCCGTCGTGGTTTCCCATTACCGGGTAGATCTGGTCTGGGGGGAAGAAACGGGTAACGATGCGGCACCAGGCGGCATACTCTCCCGCACTGCCCCAAAAGGAGAGGTCGCCCAGGAAAAAGAGGGTCTGCGGTCTTTCTTCCCCACCGGCCGCTTCGGTCAGGAGGTCGCGGAGCATTCTTTCGTTCGTGGCGAAGAACCTTCCCCGGCTGTCGCCCATGATAAGGAAAGTCTCTTCCCGGACGCCTTCGATCGCCCCGGCCAGGGTAAAACAGCCGATGATCACAAGAAGCAGGATCGCCGCGCCCCGGGTTTTCCATCTGGCTTCTTTACCGATTTTCGGCTCCTCCTTTTTTGGCGAAATCAGAGTTCCAGTTCTTTTTCCAGTTCGGTGACGAATTCCTCAAGGATCTGCCCCATTTTTTCCTCGAAAGAACGGAGGAGGGCGCGGACCCTTTCTTCATCCGGTTTTTTCTCCCCGGCGGACGGAGGAGCGGCCACCGGCGCGACGTTGATCTCCAAAAGACGGCCCAGGGCCTCGGCCGGAGTGGCGCCGTAGACGATACGGTCCCGGTAGACCAGGACGATGAGTTTCAGTTCGGGTTGTTGTACCTGGTTGGAAACGATGTAAATCGGTTCCACGTAGAGGAAGTCCCCGCCGAAGGGCAGGACCAGGAGGTTCCCCCGTACCACCGAGGATTGCTGCTGCCCCCAAAGGGTGAGGAGCTTGGAGATCTCGGGTTCCTGGGCGATCCTGCCCTCCACCTGGAGCGGTCCGTAGAAGACCCGGTCCTGGGGTAGCCGGTAGACCACCACCTCGCCGTAGTGCTTTTTGTCGCATCGCGCGGCCATCCAGGCGGTCATGTTCCGTCGTCTCTCCGAGATGGGCTTGAGCGGCTGCATGAGCACGAACTCGGCCTCTTTTTCCCCGGGGAGACGAAGGAGCACGTAATAAGGGATCATCTCTTCCTCCGTTCCGGTGGTGGTCTCGGTGGGCACGGCCCAGGCATCTTCTTTCCGGAAGAAGGTCGAAGGATCGGTCATGTGGTAGGTAAGGAGCATATCCCGCTGAACGCAAAAGAGATGTTCCGGATAGCGAAGGTGCTCCTTCAGGCTTTCGGGCATGGCGGCGAAAGGCAGAAAGAGCCGGGGGAAGACCCGCCGCCAGACCCGGAGGATGGGTTCCTGCTCGTCGAGGACGTAGAAGCGGACCGTACCTTCGTAGGCGTCGACGACGACCTTCACCGGATTCCGCAGGTAATTGACGCCGGTCCCCGGATGACGGGCGGCATAATGGTAGGTATTGCTCTGGGTATAGGCGTCGAGGAGCCAGTAGAGGCGTCCGTCGGCCAGGACAAGGTAGGGGTCGGGGTCGTAAACGAGGAACGGGGCGAGTCGGCGAACGCGTTCGTCGATCCTTCGGTAGAGGAGGACCTTGCTGGCGGGGGTGATATAGCGGGAAAGGAGGAATTTGGGTTCTCAGAAGCGGAAGGCGAAAAGGAGTTTGCGCCAGAAGGAACCGACGGGAATCCCATCGCGGCCATGGTAGGTCGTGACCGCGTTCTCGCCCTCGGCGGCGGGATAATCGAACTCCTGATAGCCGTTGGGGACGATGAGATAACCGCTCTGGGTTTCACCGAAATAGATCTGGGGCCGCGCGATCCGGGGGAGTTCGCTTCCCTCGGCTACTACCGGCGGGATGTTCCCGATGAGGAAGACCGGTTGGCCCTCGGGGTTGACCTCCCCGGTGGCGTTCATCACCAGGCCGTAGCCGTGGGTATAAGAAAGATGGAGATTGACCCAGTTTTTGGCATTAGCCGGCAGTTCGGTCGGATCGAGTTCCCGGGCGGCCAGCATGACCTGGCGTTTTTGCCCGCCGATCCGGTAGCGGTCGACGTCGATGTCATGAAAGGTGTAATACGGCCGGATGGTCTGGAGCTGCTCGTAGGAGGACTTCAGCGGCCGGAAGTCCCAGAGCCGCAGATTGGCCAAGGTGGGGTCGTCGGAACTGGGTTTCTCCGTGGCGAGCGGGTAGTCACGGACGACGAAGCGGTCGAGACCGAAGGCCCGGCGGGTGGCGGCGATATGGCGGGCCAGGTAGGGTTCCTCCAGGCGGAATTCATTTGGTTTTACCACCATGGATCGGATAAAGGCCGGATAAAGGGTTCCGAGGAGGAAGGAGGCGACGAAGAGGAGACCGAGACCGAAAACGAGGAACCTCACCCCGCGCCGGAAAAGTCCGACGAAGAGGAGGAGAAGGCAACCCGCGGCGATAAAGCTCAAGATCTGGTAGACCGGCAGTCGCACGATGGCCGCGGTATAATCGACGCCGGTGAGCAGACTGCCTTCGGCCAGAAGCAATCCCTGGCGAGCCAGGGTGTAACCCCAGATCTTCGTCAGAAGAAGCAGGGCGGCCAGAAGGGTCAGGTGGAGCTTGGCCTGGGGCCAGAGGAGGTAACGGGTCCCGTGGCGCCAGAAGGCGCGGGCCGCCCAATAGGCGAGACCCACGACGAGAAGACTCAACCAAAGCACGCTTTGCAGCAGGCCGTTTATCCTCTGCCAGAGCGGGAAGCGGAAGAGGTAGTAGCCGAGATCCAGGCCGAGGACGGGATCGGTCTCCCCTACTTTCACCGCGTGGAGGAAGGTCTGGACCGCCGTCCAGGAAGGTTTGAAGGCCGCAGCCACGAAGAAGGAGAGGAGGGCGGCCAGAAGAAGGGCGATCCAGGACCACGGTAGATCGGCGGGTAAGTAAGGCATCTCTTCGGCCGGGCGCGGACGCCGGAAGGCCCGCACGACTGAAAGGAGGTTGACGAGAAGAAAGAGAAAGGGAAATCCGAAGGAGAAAAGGCGCACGGCCGCGTTGGTCAGAAAACGGGTCCAGAAGACCACGGCCTGGCCCATGCTCGCGAACCAGAGCCAGTCGGTGAGAAACGTGGACCCGGAAGCGAGGATTAAAAGGAGCAAAAGCAAAGCGCCGATGATGGAGAGCGTCACCCGGCGCATCGGTATACCTCCTTACTTAAGGATCGGATAGGAATCTCTACCTGAATTCGGCGTAGAGTCGCGATCTTCCTCTTTTGGCCAGAAGGCTTTCATCATTTTGCCAGTTTGCCCGGGTGCTTTACCTTTTCTTCTTCATCGCCCTTCCCGGAGAAGACGTTCCAGGTCCTCCCGGTTGTTTAAGGTCGGGTTTTCCAGGACCTTTTCGAGCAGCGCGCGGAGGGCCGCACCGACGGCCGGCCCGGGCCCGATCCCCAGGATGCGCATGACGTCGTGGCCGTCGATGGCTAGATCGCGCAGGGAGAAGGCCGGCCGGCCGGCAAGGAAATCTTCGACCCGGGCCATGAGTTCACGCCACTTTGCGGCGGTGGACCAGGTGAGACGGCCGGTGGCCAGGATATCCGCCCGTCTCAGCTCGAGAAGGTCGCGAAGGCCCTCAGGGCCGCCGGCCTTTTGGAGAAGGCGGCTTAAAGCGGCCGTGGAGGGGGGAGAAGAGAGTTGGAACATATGTAGACGGACGAGGCGGGTGACGCGGGTGACGGTCTCCCCGGCGAACCGGAGCCGGAGGAGAAGACCGCGGGCCATTTCGGCGCCGATCTCTTCGTGGCCGTGGAAATGGATCTTTCCTTTCACGCATTGACGGGTGGCGGGTTTGCCCAGGTCGTGGAGGAGGGCGGCCAGCCGGAGAGGGAGCACGGCCGCGATCTCCTGGACCGCGGTGAACGAGTGGCGGAGCAGGGCGCGGTCCATGGGCGCGAATTCCGGCGCGATGGCGGTAAGGAGGCCGGAGCGGGCCAACCCCCAGAGGGCGGGTAAGGGGTGGGA
>JAAYXC010000043.1 GCA_012516115.1 Bacillota bacterium
CTCGCCCTGGATATGCGCCGAGCTCCGACCCCGGTTCTAAAGCACTAATAAACCACAGATATCTGCAAAATGAAAAAGAATATCATCTCATTTGCTCCCCTTCCCATTTCAGACCTGTGCCAAATAGTCATCCAGGGAAGAGGAGTAGTAATCAACGAATTAATCGAGAGGGAGATCTCCTGGAAGTATCTGGATTAAATTAGCAAATTTTCGGTTATCACACGGCGAACCACTATAACGAGTTGGACACCTAAGTCCTTTAGCTACTGCATCCAAGGGCGACCAACACGTTCAGAGCCGCCCTGGCACCTTGACAATCCTTAAACTTATGCCAGATCCGCTTGAGGTTGTGCGCAAGGCAAATCAGTCCGAATTCAGCTCCGGCTGCCTTGAGTCCCTTGCGGTAGTGCTGGGTGAAGTCTTGGCACATCTTGAGCTGGCCTATGACCGGCTCCACGGTTTCCTTGCGCCGGCCGTAAACCGCCTTCCCGCGGTCAGTTTTAAGCTTTTCCCGCATCTCCTCCCGCAAGTGGTCGTACTGGTCGCGCTCTACTTGGCGGTTGCCGTTCTTCGACTTGACGCACGCTTTCTGATGCGGGCAGCCCGAGCAATCACCGGAATATATGCGTACATCCTTGCCGGCCTGTTTCTTCTTGGTTTCCACGTAGCTTAATTCACGGCCGGCGGGGCAGGCGTAAAGGTCGCATTCTTCGTTGTAGACGAACTTGGACTTGTGGTATGCGCCCGCTTCGCGCTCGGGGCAGACATGGCCGTCGATCTCTTCCTTCTTCAGATAGTCCAGATTTTCGCCGGAGAAGTATCCGGTGTCGGCGGAGGCGACCTTATGCTTTTGCCCGGTATTGGCTTCGCTGGCCTTGAGTGTTGGCTGCATCTGAGCGATGTCGCTGGCGTCCTGACTCGTGCCGTAGGCGGTAATTACATTGGTTTCGGTATCGACCGCAACTTGGTGGTTGTAGCACTGCTGGTAGCCGTTGCGGCTGGTCCTCATTAGGCGTGAATCAGGATCGGTCTCATTGTACCTGAGTTCCGCCTTTGAACCGGACTCCTCTTGCTGTCTGGCTTTGAGTTCAATGATGGCTTGTTCTATCTTCTTTTTCCGTTCTGCTTTGTCTTTAAGCTCTTGAGGCAGTTCGTCGTCGTTCTCTTGCTCGTCGTTGGCACGGATCTCGGTCAACGCCCGGGCTATTTCCTCTTTCAGCTTGACCAGGGCCTTTTCCAAGCGGTCGATGGTGTTGTTCTTGTTCTTCGAGGCGGCGGCCTTGACCTTGGTACCGTCTATGGCCAGATGGCCGAAGCCTACTAGGCCGAGTTCTTTACAGATCTTGAGCACCTGGCAGAAAAGGTCGCGGACCTCGTCATAATTGTCCGTAATGAATCTGTTGATGGTTCGCCAGGCAGGCCTGAGTCCTCCGCAGAGCATGATGCCTCTGACATCGAAAGCGGCCAAGCGAGCCAGTTTTCGCGAACTGCGGTGGCCCGTGGCCATACCGTACAAGACCAGCTTTAACAACATGCCGGGATGATAGCCGTCGGTGCCGTAATCGCTGTATTTGTCCTTTATCCCGCTTAGGTCGAGCATGTCCACTACCTCCGCGGTGACCCAGCAGAGGTCATCCTGCGGAATGAAGTCGCCCACTCTTGGTGGCAAGAGGAATTGCGGATTGCTCTGGTAGGGGATAAAGCTCATGGTATCGGCTGCCTATAAAGTCTTACCGTATCGTTTCGACATCACCACTCCCTTTCCCTCGCCTGATGCCAAATTTTATGCGATAATCTGGCACAGGTCTGTTTAGGGAAGGGGTTGGGGGTTAGGCTAAGCCCGGGTTGCGCGGCCAACGACTCCCCGATCCGGCGCAAGATGCCGAGGAGGCTGGCGTCCAGCAGCTGTTCGCCGCGGCGGATAATGATGCCGCCGCGCAGCCCGGGATTGACCTGGAACTCGGGATGCACTGGTTTTCCGAGCGCGGTCGCAAGCTGTTTCCGCGCCATCTCCTGCTCCTCCGGGGACAGGGGCACGGCGGTGGTGACCTGGACCACCTCCACGCCCGCGAGCTCAAGGCAGGCATGCAGGCCGGCGCGCAGGATCCCGCGGATCGAACGCTCACGCCGTCTGCTCACCACCACATGGA
>JAAYXC010000342.1 GCA_012516115.1 Bacillota bacterium
GTGCAGATATCGTCTGTGGGAAGAAGAATCGTGGTGAACATCGGCCTTTGTTCTGCCGGCAGGAGCGTGGCCTGACCGACGAGAACGACCTGCCCCAGCTCCGGGAGACCGCTTAAGGCCCGCAGGACCTGGGCGAGAAGGGTTCTTCCCCCGACGACGAGACCAGCCCGGTATCCGGCGCCTCCTTTCATGCCTTCGGCCTTCCCGCCGGCCAAGACAATGGCGTTCACGTTCCCGCCCCCTCTTTTCAAGTGGATTATTTTGCTCGTAAAAGATCTATTCGGCAATTTTGCGTTTGCTCCTGCCATCGGGGGAAGAGTACTTGTTATTCGGTATCCTAAAATTATTTTATAGTAGCCGCGGTGGCCGGAACGGCGAGGAAATGGAACCAGGGAACAAGCCCTGCTTATTGCTGACTATGGTTAAAAGCAAAATTTTTACTTATTGTAAATACCGGAAGACTTCCTCGGCGCTGACGCCCGGATGGAGGGCGATATTCAATGCCGCGGCCACCACTTTGGCCACCTCATCCACCAGAAGATCGACCTCTTTGGGTGTGACCACGAGCTCGGTGAACTGAGGGGGCAGGTGTCGCCGGAGCCGCTCGTCCGGCAGCCCGGATCTCTCCCCTCCTCCCAGTTTTTCCAGGGCGTCGGCCACGATGGTGGTGGCGTAAACCACCGTGGGGATCCCGATGGCGATGACAGGGACGCCCAGGAAACCGGGGGTCAGCCCGAGACGGTTGTTGCCGAGGCCCGAACCGGGATGGATGCCGGTATCGGAAACCTGGACCGTGGTACCGATCCGCTCCACGTTCCGGGCGGCCAGCGCGTCCACGGCCACGACGAACCGCGGTCTGATGCGTTGCACGACGGCGAAGACGATCTCGCTCGTCTCAAGTCCCGTGAGGCCCAACACCCCCGGGGCCATGGCGCAGACGGGCCGCAGACCGCCACGTTTCTCGGGGGGAGAGAAGTCCCATAGATGGCGGGTCACCAAGATGGAACGTACCACCTTCGGTCCAACGCTGTCCGGCGTCGAGGCCCAGTTCCCCAGCACCACCACAAAGCAAAGGTCTTCCGGTCCCAATGCCAGACGCGCCAGGAAATTCTCGATCTCCCGCGCCAAAAGACGGCTTAAGATCTCCGTGCGGTCCCGGTTCTGGCTCTGGAAATCCGGGGTCTGGATGGTCAGATAATGACCGGGGAGTTTACCCAGGGCCCTTCCCGCCGCCTCGTCTTCCACCACGATCTTGATAACGGTATTACCTTCTTCCATCCGCCGGTCCACATGTACTCCGGGGAGGGGCCGCTCCATCTCCCCCCCGGCCAGTTCATGGGCCTCCATGGCCAGATCGGTTCGGAAGCCACGTCGTTGCCATTCCGTCTGCGGCATGATCTTTCCCCCCCTTCTTTAGCCGCCATTACCTCAGTTCGGTCGGGATGAAGGCATCGAGGATCCCGATGGCGAAAGCGGCAAAAGGGCACCGAGAAGATTGACCCGCATGGCCGGGACGAAAAACTGGGCGAAGTAAATCACCAGCGCCGCCAGGACGAAGCTCACCAGTCCTCTCCCCTGAGGGGAGGCCTGTCGGCCGAAGAGGGCCTGCAAGCCCCGGCCGAAAAGGGCGATGACCACCGCGGCCAGAAGGGCGCCGGTAAATCCGCCCACGCGGAAACCGGGCACGAGAAGGCTCACCACCAAGAGAACCAGGGCGGAAAAGACGAACCGAATCGCGGTGCCGAGCAAACCGAAATCCCTCCCGCGAAATCTCGATCTACCCTTAGCTTGCCCACCGTATGGAAGGCGATTCGCGGGACCACCTAGCAAATACCCCTCCTTTCGGCTTGCTATTGTCGAGGAAATATTTTCTATGGTAAAATGTTAATGTTAGATACCTCGCTTATCAATGAAACCAAGTACTAGGGAGTAAAAAATGCGTTACCGTTTAATCCGTCGAGCTCTTTTCTTTGTTCTCGCCACAATGATCTTCTTATCGACCATCGTCGGTTGTGGCAA
>JAAYXC010000343.1 GCA_012516115.1 Bacillota bacterium
AATTATTACCGACCCTGGTTCGAGGATGAGTACCGGCCGTGGTAGGGGGGACACCGGTGAAGGGAAAAAGACAGGGGTCAGGAGGAAAAGGAAAAAAGGCGAAAGCGGGATGGCCGACTTTCAAGGCCACGGAGGTTGGCGGGGTTTGATCTTCGCCCCTGCGGGGACAAGGAGGTTAAGCAATGGATCTCACCGATCTCTTATGGTTGTTTCTCATCGCCGCTTCACTCCAGCCGGCCTTCCGCCAGCGGATGATGGAGAGCGCCAGGCGGCGGATAATGGAGGAAATCGAACGAAAACGAGGTTCCCGGGGCATCGTGCTCATCCATCGACAGGAATCGTGGAGTTTCCTTGGCATCCCCCTCCTTCGCTATATCGACATCAACGATTCGGAGCAGGTCATCCGGGCCATCCACCTTACGGCGCCGGATGTACCGCTCGACATCGTCCTCCATACGCCGGGGGGCCTGGTCCTGGCCGCTCTTCAGATCGCACGGGCCATCCGACGGCATCCGGCCAAGGTGACCGTGCATGTACCGCATTATGCCATGTCCGGCGGGACGCTGATCGCGCTGGCGGCCGATGAGATCGTCATGGACGAGCATGCCGTTTTGGGTCCCCTTGACCCGCAGATCGGCGAATACCCGGCCGTTTCCCTCCTTGGCGTGGTGGAGAAGAAGCCCATCGCCGAGATCGATGACCGTACCCTGATCCTGGCCGATGTGGCCAGAAAAGCCATAGCCCAGGTCCGCGAGAGCGTGCTCGAGCTCTTGGACGGTCGGATGCCGCGCGAGAAGGCCGAAGCCATCGCGGATAAATTAACGAGCGGTATCTGGACGCACGACCGGCCCCTGGGCTGCCAGGAAGCGGTGGAATTGGGTCTGCCCGTCTCTTGTGGGCTGCCGAAGGAGATCTACCGGATGATGAACCTTTATCCCCAGCCGGTACGGCGGACTCCCAGCGTGGAGTACCTTCCCTGGCCGCACGGCGATGGGCCACGACGGCTGCCGGGAGCAAAGTAAATAACCCCTCCGGTGGGTGAGGGGAGGCCCGTCTCCCCATCTATGTCGGACCTTTTCCCCTCGATTATTCCCCTCCTCTACCTGCGGTTTTAAGATTGACGTCCTCAAAAGTCCAGCTTATAATAGGTTTTAGCTTCGTGATTACCGGAGGCCTCGATGACCGTAGAAAAGGGACCGCCACAGGTAAAGTTCTTTGCCGGTCTTACCGTGGCGGTCTTTATCGTTCTTCTTCTCCGTTTGGGATATCTCCAAATAAGCCAGGGGGAGAAATTGGCAGCGCGGGCCGAAGCAAACCGGATCCGCCTGGTACGGATCGATGGGCCGCGCGGCGTTTTTTACGATCGTCACGGCGTCCCCATCGTCACCAATCGCCTGGCCTTCAGCCTGGTGGTGGTCCCGGAAGCCCTGAAAGATCCAGAAGGCGAACTGGCCAGGGTCTCTCGTATCGTGGGTATACCCCAGAGTGAACTGGTGCGGAGGCTGGCCACGGCCAAAAGGCGGCCCTATGAAGGAGTAGCCCTGGTGACGAATCTGGACGAGAAGGCCCTCCTGCGTCTGGCCGAGGCGGAGAACGAGCTCCCGGGGATGATGCTCCAGGAGATGCCGGTCCGCCATTATCCACGCGGTGAATTCGCCGCCCACCTCGTGGGTTACGTGGGTGAGATCACCGCCGAGCAACTCGCCGCGCGCAAGAACGAGGGTTACCGGATGGGCCAGATCGTCGGCCAGGATGGGCTGGAGAAGGTCTTCGACCGCGTCCTTCAGGGTACGGACGGCGGGCGTCTTCTGGAAGTCGATCACCTCGGCAATCCCCAACGCGTTCTCGGTTACCGCGAGCCGGTGCCCGGTAACGGCCTCCGGTTGACCATCGACGCGGAGCTCCAGGCGGTGACCGAGACCGCCCTGGCCGAAAAATTAAAGGAACTCCAGGAGAAGAGATTGGCCCCGGCCGCCGATGCGGGGGCGGTCGTAGCCCTCGATCCCCGGACCGGTGAGATCCTGGCCGCAAGCAGCCGGCCGGGCTTCGATCCCAACCTTTTCGTCGGCGGCATCGACCCCGCTGCTTACCGCCGCCTGGTCACCGATCCCCGGCACCCCTTTACCAACCGGGTGGTGGCCGGGGAATTCCCACCCGGTTCAACGTTTAAGGTGGTCACGGGCCTGGCCGCGCTGAGCGAAGGCGCCGCCACCCCGGCCGACCGTTTTCTTTGTCGGGGTTACGACCCGGTCTATCCGAAGAAAAAATGTTGGACGGTGGGAAAAAGAGAACCCCACGGCTGGCAGGATATCGTGGCCGGTTTCAAGAATTCTTGTAACATCGTCTTTTACGAGCTGGGGCGGCGCGTGGGCGCGGACAAGCTGGCCGAGTATGCCCGGAGCCTCGGCCTGGGCGCGCGGACCGGGCTCGAGCTTCCCGGCGAGCGAAACGGGCTCGTGCCCGATATCGCCTGGAAAAAGCGGGTCTACGGAGAACGGTGGTATTTCCCCGAGACCATGGATTTTGCCATCGGGCAGGGGTTTTTGACCGTGACCCCTCTCCAGCTGGCTCAGATGTATGCGGCCCTGGGTAACGGCGGCCTCTTCTACCGGCCGTATCTCGTCCAGGCGATCCTGGACCCCGAAGGGCGCACCGTCAGACGGTTTGCGCCGGAAGTGACCGGGAAGGTCCGCCTGGATCCCGAGGCCTTGGCGGTGGTGCGACAGGGCCTGCGGGCCGTGGTGGAACCCGGGGGTACGGCCTACCAGGCCTTCGCCGACTTTCCATTACCCGTGGCCGGTAAGACCGGGACGGCCCAGAACCCCCACGGTCCGAGCCATGCCTGGTTCGTCGGCATGGCGCCGGCGGACGACCCCCAGATCGTGGTCGTGGTCCTGGTGGAACACGGGACCTCGGGGAGCCTGGCCGCGGCGCCCATTGCCAGGAAGATCATGGATGCATATTTCGCCAAAGAGATAGGGAAAAAAGGAACGGTCTCTTCACCAAGCCCGAAATTCCCGGAAGAAGTAGAAGCAGGAGGGCAATAATGCGGCGGTGGCTACTTCTTTTTCTCTCTCTGGTGGGCTGGATTTTCCTTTTGAGCCGGCCTCTGCCGGGTCGGGCTGCCGATGTGGGCGAGATGATCGAGGAAACCCGCTCGGCCCTGCAACAGACCAAGAAGCGCGAACAAAAGGCTGTCAGCATCCTCACCAAAAACCAGCGGGAATTGAATAAGATCCAACAGAACCTCAATACCATCAACGGCCAGCTCAAACTGGCCCGTGCCCGGGCGGCCCAGACCCAGGAAGAACTTCGGCAAACCGAGGCCCAACTCCGGGCGCTCGAAGAAGAGATGGAGGCTCGCCGCGATCTTTTACGAAAACGGATCGATGTTTTTTATCGTTACGGTCCGCTCACCTATCTCGACGTTCTCCTCGGGGCCACGAGCCTCGGAGATCTCGTCTACCGTTATGAACTCGCCGGTTATTTCGTCCGCCAGGATCTCAAACTCATCGAAGACTACCGGCAGATGTACCGCCAGGTGATGGCCAAACGCCGGGAGCTCCAGGCCCGCCACGAAGAACTCAAGGAACGGACGCAGGCCATCGCCGTGCTCCAGGCCAGGGCGGCGATGGAACAGCGGAAGGCGGCGGAAAAAGTCCGCCAGACCCAGCAAGAAGTGGCCAAGATCCAGGCCGACCGGGTCCGGCTGGAACAGGCCTTAGAAGAGCTCGAACGCCTCTCCCGGGAACTAGGTTCGGAGATCCGGCGGCGTGGTTCGGGCGCTTCCCTCGGCACCGGACGGATGATGTGGCCCGTAAGCGGCCGGGTCACCTCCGGGTTCGGCTGGCGGCGCCACCCGGTCCTCAAGACGAACAAGTTTCATACCGGGATCGACATCGCCGTACCTACCGGCACGCCGGTCTACGCCGCGGATACGGGGGTCGTTTTGATCGCCGGTTGGCGGGGCGGTTACGGGTATCTGGTGGCCATCGACCATGGCCGCGGCCTCTCCACTTTCTATGCCCATAATTCGACCCTGCTCGTCAAGGAAGGAGATGTGGTGGTAAAGGGCCAGCGGATCGCCCTCTCGGGAAACACCGGGCTCAGCACCGGACCCCACCTCCACTTCGAGGTGCGCGTGAATGGCGATCCGGTCAACCCCATGCCTTATCTTCCATAAGCCGGAGATACGGTTAGGGCCGCGAAGGCTTGGTAATACTAGCAAAGGATGGGGCAAGGACTTTACCTCGGCCATTAGGGCGGTGGAAGACGTGGAGAAGTATTGGTGGCGGGTACTCTTCTTTTTTCTCTTCGGTTGGCTTCTTCTTTATTGGTCCGGTCTAGGAGGGATTCCGGCTATAGATCTGAGACGGGCCGCCCTCTGGGCCGTCGTCTTGCTCTGCTTTTTCTTGCTCTGCCGTGACGGCCGCCTCTTGCTTCTGCGCCTCGGGGTTCTGCGGACCGAGTCTCCTTTGTCCATTCTCGAGTTGAGGTTGGCCAAAGGCGAGATCGACCTGGCGACTTATCGGGCCCTGCGGGAAGAACTCCTTGCCTCGGCAGGAATTACCCGGGCAAACGAGAATAGACTGAAGGGCCCCGTTCTCCGCGGGGAGCGAAGGTCGTAATCTTTACGGGGGCCGTAGGGCCCCTTCTTCTTTTGGAGGAGGATGGACGGATGGCGCCTCGCTTGCGCGTCGGTGTTCTCTTCGGCGGCCGTTCCGGCGAGCATCAGGTCTCGGTCGCCTCCGCGGCTTCGGTTATCGCGGCCCTCGATCCGGAAAAGTACGAAGTGGTGCCCATCGGGAGCACCACGGACGGCCGCTGGCTCCCGGGGGTACATCCCGGGGATCTCCTCGCTTCGGGGGAACCGCAAGTCCGTTGCCTGCCTTCCTCCGCGCCCTCCCAAGAGACGGCCCTCCTTGCGCCGGTGGTCGCGAACGACCATCCCTTGGGGAACCTGAAGGAGAAGCTCGACGTGGTCTTCCCGGTCCTTCACGGCCCTTACGGCGAGGACGGAACGGTCCAGGGGCTCTTGGAGCTGGCGGACGTGCCTTACGTGGGCGCCGGGGTGCTGGCTTCGGCGGCGGGGATGGACAAAGGCATCATGAAGGCCCTCTTCCGGCAGGCCGGCCTTCCGGTCGGGCCTTACCTGGTCTTCCTCCGCCGGGAATGGGAGTCCTCGCCCGAGATGGTGAGGCGCCGGATCGAGGAAGAGCTCGGTTATCCCTGTTTCGTGAAGCCCGCCAACCTCGGCTCGAGTGTGGGTATCTCCAAGGTCCACGAGCCGGGGGAAATGGCGCCGGCCATGGACCTGGCCGCTTCTTACGATCGTCGGCTGGTGGTAGAGGCCTTCATCGAAGGACGCGAACTGGAGTGCAGCGTGCTCGGGAACGACGAGCCCGTGGCTTCCTTGCCCGGGGAGATCGTCCCTTGCGAGGAATTCTATAGTTACCGGGCCAAGTACTTGGCCGGGGAGTCGCGCCTGCTCATCCCGGCGCCGGTTTCCCCGGAGATCGTGGCCCGGATCCAGGAACTCTCCATCCGTGCCTTCAAGGCCATCGATTGCGCCGGGCTGGCCCGGGTCGATTTCTTCCTCACCCCCCAGGAAGAGCTCATCGTCAACGAGATCAATACCATGCCCGGTTTCACCGCCATCAGTATGTATCCGAAGCTCTGGGAGGCCAGCGGCATCCCCTATAACGAACTCGTCGATCGTCTCATCGCGCTGGCCCTGGAACGATATAACGATCGGCGACGTTCGCGCGTATTTTAATGGCCTGGAGGAACGGGGCGAAGCTCTTTGTTGATGGAGGTTACCACCGGCTTGACTCTTCCGTTGCCGCCCCCTCAGGTGGAGGAGCTCCGGACAGGTCTGGCCAGGGTGGAGCGGGAGATCGAAAAGCTCCTGGCCACTCCGGATCCCCTTCTTGGGGCGGCCCTGGCGGAAGTGCTCGCCCGGCCGGCCAAGCGGTTACGGCCTTTGCTCTCCATCCTCGGGGCTATGGCCTCTGCCGGCCGAGCGGTGGACGCCACGGTCTTCCGGGGGGCGGCGGCGGTGGAGATCTTGCATCTGGCCTCCCTCGTCCACGACGACGTCATCGATGAGTCGCCACGGCGGAGCAATCGACCGACGCCCCATACCATTTGGGGGAATCACCGGGCCGTGCTCCTGGGTGATTTTCTTTTTGCCCGTGCCCTTCTGGCCGCATGCAGGATCGGGCGCGCCTGTTTTTTGCGGTTTGTAACCGTAGCCGAAGATCTGGTACGTGGGGAATTCGGCCAGACGGCCATGGCCGGGGTCGTCCCTTCGGTTCACAGTTACTTTCAATGGATCGAAGCCAAGACGGCCCGTCTTTTCGCTCTGGCCGCTTCCCCGGGACGGGAGGTGATACCGGCCCTCGTCCGTTACGGCCATGCCCTGGGAATGGCCTATCAACTTCGTGACGATCTTCTGGATCTCATTGCCGAGGAAGAATGGTACGGAAAACCCGTCGGTAACGATTCCCGACGGGGGATCTATACTTACCCTCTCATCCTGGCTTCCGCACAGGCACCGGCATTACGCGACCTCATTGAGCGGGGTCGGCCGGAAGAACCCATCCGGCGACAAAGGCTCAAAGAGATCCTGTGGCAGACCGGGGCACTCGTCCGGACGGAGGAGGACTGTCGGACCTGGGCCGCGCGGGCGATGGAGGCCCTGACCACCCTGCCTCCTACCCCGGCCCGGGAAGCCCTGGTGGCTCTGGCAGGGTGGGGGGGCGAAATACCGAGGAGGGGGAAGGATGGCCAGGGAAATGGCAGGCCTTCGTGAATTGCGCACCCAAGCCGAACACTGCGTCTGTGGAAGGAGACACGAAATTCAAACGAAACAGGTATATCTGGATCGCGGCGCGAGGAAGAAGCTTCCTGAAGTTCTGTCCACCCATTTCGGGAGCGGCGCCCGTCTTCTGATCGTCGGCGATCTGACCACCC
>JAAYXC010000344.1 GCA_012516115.1 Bacillota bacterium
ACCTATAACATTAGGTGGTTATAACTATAGCACGGTCCCCGGTACGTGTCAAGGGTATTCCCTCGGAACGGAACCTTGCGCCTCTCCGGTAAACGGTGGTAGACTAATGTCCGGAAGCAAAATGTACCCGGGAAGCGGAGGCGGCAACCATCGATCGGTTTGAACTCCGTTTCGCACGTCTGCGAAACCAAATCCTTTATGAACTGGCCCAACTAGATATTTTTTGCCGGAAAAAACCAGATGATGCACATCTAGAAGGTACCTCGGCCCAATAGCGGGCCCTGGGCTCGTTTCTTCACGACTTCTATACTTGTTGCGAACGAATATTCACGCGCATCGCCGAGGAATAGGACGGGGGGCTACCGCATGGGCTTTCTTGGCATCAACAACTATTAATCCAAATGACCCTCGATCTTCCCGAAACCCGTCCGGAATCTTATGGATTCGAACTGGAAATAGAAAAGATGCTTCCTCTCTTACACGTATGATCGCGATGATAGAACGGCTAAGCGACGAGATCCGCCGTTTCCTCGCCCGCCAGGAAGAGGTGATCGTCATGGAAACGATCGAACTTAAATCGTATCAAGCCGCCTGGCGGAGACGCCGGGCGGAAGCCGAAGCAGCCCGGCGGGAACGCGAAGCAAAGGCATGGTCCCGGGCCGGAGAACTGGCGGATCTGCTCAAGACGACATACGGTTGCACCGCGGTCTACCTCATCGGTTCCCTGGCCCGAGGTGATTTCGGGGAGGACTCCGACATCGACCTGGTCGTCGAGGGCCTGCCGGACAAAGATTACTTCCACGCCTTGGGCGAGCTCCAGCGGCGGTCCGAGTTTCCCGTGGACCTCATACCCTTGGTCGACGCCGATCGGTTGATCACCGAGAGCGTGACGAGCGAAGGCATCCGGTTATGAATGATTAGGACGGCCCATGGGCCGTCCTGCTGTTTTATAACCTCATTTACCGTCAACTGCTTTTTACCCTTTGCTCCCGGCCTTCTCTCCGTCCGGGCAGGCGAGGGTCCCGCCGCCGGTCAGTTTCTTCAACTCTCCGGTGAGAAGATAGAAGGCCTTTCGGTCCCGTCGTTCCAGGGCCTGATCGATGAGGAACATGATGGCGCGGCGTTTGAGGGTGCCCGAACCTCTGGGCGTGGAGGCCGTCTCAAGACCCGTGCCGATGCGGGCGAAGATGGCCGCCGCCGCCTCCCCACCCTCCTCCCGGGCGGACAGGAAGAGGCGTTCGCGATGCCGTCCGGGGAAGAAAGGGGCGAAATAAACCGGACCTTCGGTAAACGAGAGCTCGAAAAGGATGGTCTCGTCATCCGTGGTGGAACCGGAGAAGGTCTGGTAGAGCAAACCGGGTTGGCGAAGCCCGTAAGTCGACACTACGAGCAAAGGCCGGAGGTAACTGCAGTCCTCGATGAGGCGCAGCCGCGCGAGGCGCTCTTCGGGGAAGAGGAAGAAACGAAGCACGGACAAGGCCGAGGCCGACTTGAACCGATGGCTCGCGATCAACCACTCGAGAAAGGCACGACGGTCTTCGATCCTCACTTGCTTGCCGTTCATGACTCCTCCCCCTCCCGCTTTTTAAATTATCCTCCTACTTAAATCTTCGGCAGATGGGCCGCATAACCCTTGGATTGCGCGGGAGGAGATTGGTGCCAAATTTGATTTCCCTTGATTTTCTACAGACCTCCTTGACATTTCTTGCGTATTAGGCCCGACTTCCCTCGCTTCTTCCCTACCTTTACGGCAGGTAACACCATTTTTTTTGCCAGCTCGGTCGTGGCTTACCACACCTTCTTAAGCGCCTCGCCCTTTTGTGTGCGATAGATATCGAAATCCGAGTCCAACGTGAGGATCTCCATGACCTCCTCGCTCTCCGCCAGGACCATCAGCGTTGCGTCGGCGAAATCCATGGGCACATCGGCATACTTCCGCATGAGCTCGATGACCCGGGTAAGATGGGCTTTGGTAAACGGCGGAATCACCAAGGCCTCCCGGCGTAACCACTCCAGGAAATCCAGCTGCGCCTGGAGGTTAAAATCCAGCATGTAGAGGGCTTCGGTCACCACGGCCCAGGAAGTGACGAGCCTCCCCCGGTAACCGGCGAGGAACTCCCGGGTCCATTCGTGATCGGCGTCGTCCCGGTCGAAAAGGGCGATGAGCGGGCCGGCGTCAATGAGGATCCTTCTGGGCATGGAGCTTTTCCCTTAGCAGTCGTTCGTGATCGCGGGCGAGATTCCCGGCGCCGCTGCCGTGACGGCCGAAGAGATCCTCCCCGAGCTCGAAAGGGCTCTTCTCCCGTTGACTGAGGTATTCCACCAGGGCCTCTTTGACCAGATCGGCCTTGGATCGTCCCTCCTGCTTGGCGATGGCGGTCAGTTTATCCTCTAGTTCCCGCGGGAGCCTGATGCTGAACATAAGAATACCTCCTATAATACAAATTGTAATACATGAAAGGGAGGAGCGTCAAGTGCCACTCCGAAAACCCTTCTCAACCCAACCCCAGGCCCCTCACATGGAAACCCATTCCTTCAGAAGTTCGTAAATTCTTTTTGGCAATGATCGGCGACGCCCCTCGCCTGCCCATGCGCGCGATAACCGCTCCGGCCCGGCCCGCCCGTACCTAAAAAATAAGGCCACCGATGGACCACCCGGTGGCTTTTTGCCTGCATCTCTTCCTCGTCCCTTTTGATATGTGAAAAAGTGGAATCCGTTTCGCCTAACGGGTCTTGGCGACGATCCCGCCCAAAGCGGCGCGGCGGAGTTCCCCGGGCACGCGCGTACTCAGCTTGGCGCTGCACTTCGGGCAGTAGACGAGCCCGGCCGAGACCACCTTATGCCCGCAGTCCGGACAGTACATTCTTTTTTCCCTCCTTTCGCCTCTTTTCTTCGAGCTGAAGCCATAATACAACCGCCATGTTAAGCGCCTGTTAGCAAAAGATTAAGTCTTGGTTAAATTTGGATAAACCAAGAGGGGTTATAAATTACCGCCCTTCATCTGTATCGATCCGGGATGGGAGTAATACCAAATTTTAATTTTTCCTTAACCTAGCTTTATCTCCATCTTAATAAAGACCGCGTAAGATACAGCTTGGTTCCGAGAATCGGCCTTCGCGCAGACATGTGTGTAGTTTAAACTAAAACTTTACAGAAAGGAGGTCTCATCCTGAGGTCATTGATCTATGGATTGCTTTTAAGCCTTTCGGCCACGTTCCTTTCGAGCCCTACCGGTGGCAGTGAGTTAACCGGAACCATCACCATTGCCGGCTCCACTTCCATGGAACCCCTCTCGCGCGAACTGGGCGCCGCCTTCGAAAGACTCCATCCCAACGTAAAAGTGATCGTGCACGGCGGCGGGTCCGGGGCCGTCTGAGCCATTATCTTACCCATGAAATCGCTTTTTTGGAGGGACCAAGCCGCCGTACCATGCGCGGAGGACGGCCGGGAGATCGTTTCGGTCGTTTCTCCGACCCAACCGGTTTCGCTCGAAGTCCAAGTCCAACACGAGTAGGATAAAAACGAACAAAAATCATTAAGGGGGTAAATCCAAATGAAAAAAAGCTTCCGGCGTGTGTTCACTCCCATCATCGGTATTCTTCTTGCGTTATGCCTCACGTTTATCTCGTTGGCCATGCCGGCCTCCGAAGCAAAGGCCAAGAACGTAATCCTCTTAATCGGCGACGGCATGGGTTTCGGGCAGATGACCGCGGCCCGTATCTACAAAGGCGCGCCTCTATGCATGGACGAATTCTCCTGTACCGGCTTCGTCTCGACCTACCCCCATGACCCGGTGGAAAAATGGGTCACCGACTCGGCCGCCGCCGGGACGGCCATCGCCACGGGGGTTAAGACCTATAACGCCGCCATCAGCGTAGATGGGAAGAAAAGACCGGTAAAAACCATCTTGGAGTACGCCCAGGAACACGGTAAAGCGACCGGCCTCGTGACCACCACGCGGATCACCCACGCCACGCCGGCGGTCTTCGCCGCCCACAACCCGAACCGCGACGCCGAGGATGAGATCGCCGCAGACATCCTCGCCCATAACGTAACCGTGCTTTTGGGCGGCGGTAGCCGCCACTTCCTGCCGACCAACCTCAAAGGGAAGAGGACGGACGGCCTAAATCTGGTAGAGAAAGCCAAGAGCATGGGATATCGGTACGTGGAGACCGCGGCGGAGATGGCCGCCGTCAGCTCGGGGAAGCTGCTCGGACTCTTTAAGGCCAGCCACATGAGCTACGAGATCGATCGCTCCGCCACCGAACCGTCCCTGGCCCAGATGACCCAAAAGGCCCTGGAATTACTGGATGACGACCCCGACGGGTTCTTCCTCATGGTCGAGGGCGGCCGCATCGACCACGCCTGCCATGCCCACGACGGTGCCGCCGCCGTCCGCGATACCTTGGCCTTCGACGAGGCCGTCCGCGTGGCCTTCACCTATGCGCTGCAGAACCGCGACACGTTGGCGATCGTCACGGCCGACCACGAGACCGGCGGCTTCTCGGTGGGCGGTTACGGCCAGTACTGCTTTAATCCGGAGATCTTGCGGACCGCCAAGGCCTCCTTCGAGGACGTCATCGCTCCCCAACTGAATGAAAAGAACTTCCAAGAGTTACTGGCACGTTACTACGGGATCACCGATCTTACCCCGGAGGAGATCGCCGCGGTGAGACTCGGGTTCGAAAAGAAGGTCGGCGCCATCGCCCTTGCCGAGGTGGTGAGCAGGCGGGCCTTGCTCGGTTGGACTTCCAGCGCCCACACCGGAAACGATGTGCCCATCATGGCCTACGGACCCTTCGCGGAGTTCTTTACCGGTCGTCTGGATAACACCGAGATTTTCGAGGGGATGATGGCCGCCTTTGGTTTTAGATGATCGCCGTAATTTAACCGCGTCTTAACCGGAGATTAATTCTCCTTTAATCCGCCCTTGCTAAACTCAAAAAAGACCAAAACAAAAATTAAAAGTGAGGTGGCAAAGGTGAAAAAATCCCTCGGAATCCTCGTTCTTCTCCTGGGCCTGATTACGGCCCTGGGCACGATGATCCGGCCTTCGGGAGGCGAGCTCCAAGGCACGCTCCGTCTCGTCGGCTCGACCTCGGTCCAGCCCCTGGCCGAGGAACTGGCGCGGGCCTTCATGGCCAAAAACCCCAAGGTCAACATCACCGTGGCCGGCGGCGGCTCCGGCGCCGGGATCAAGGCCGCCCAGACGGGCGCGGCGGAGATCGGTACCTGCTCCCGCGAGCTCAAGCCGGAAGAAGAGGCCACCGGCCTCGTGCCCACGGTCATCGCCAAGGACGGCATCGCGGTCATCGTCAACCGGGCGAACCGGGTGAAAGACCTCTCCCTGGCCCAATTGGCCGCGATCTATGCCGGCCGGATCAAAAACTGGAAAGAGGTCGGCGGGCCGAACGCCTCCATCGTCCTCGTGGGCCGCGAGGCCGGCTCGGGGACGAGGGGCGCCTTCGAGGAGATCGTGATGCAGCCCGCCAAACTCGAAGTCTCGCCCGAGATGCTCCAGCAGGGTTCCACCGGAGCCGTCCGCCAGTTCGTGGCGGTCACCAAGTATGCCATCGGCTACATCTCCCTCGGCCAGCTCGATGCCACGGTGAGAGCCCTCTCCATCGACGGCGTCGCGGCCACCGAGGAAAACGTGCTTAAGGGAAGTTACAAGATCGCCCGTCCCTTCCTCTTCGTCACCAACGGCCCCCCGCGGGGCCTGGCCAAGGCCTTCATCGACTTCGTCCTCTCCCCGGCCGGCCAGGCCATCGTGGCCCGGGAGTTCATCCCGGTAGGAAAAACCAAATAACCAGGCCCCGCGTGGCCTTCATGGCGGCCCCCATCGGGGCCGCGTCTTTTTATCCGCGTGTTTTAACCTCGCGTTAACATTCTCTTCATCTTTCCTTAATCCGGTCGGTTTAAGATGTGGCCGCGGGGTGGAAAAGATGCGCGGCGCCGGGAAAACCGGAGAAAAAGGAGAACGGCTCTTCGCCGCCGTGTTGGGCCTGGCCGCCACCACGGCCGTGACGGCCCTCGTCCTCATCGCCTTCTTCGTCTGCCGTGAGGGCTGGCCCGGCTTGGAACGGGTGGGGCTCCTGGCCTTCCTCTTCGGCCGGAGATGGGACCCCGCTTCCGGCGTCTTCGGCGTGCTGCCGCAACTTATCGGCTCGTTCTATGTCACCCTCGGCGCCCTGGCCCTGGCCATACCCTTCGGGGTGGGCGGGGCCGTCTTTTTGGCCGAGTTCGCGCCGGCCTGGATGGCCGCCATCCTCCGGCCGGCGGTCGCGCTTCTTGCCGCCATCCCCTCGGTGGTCTACGGTTTTGTGGCCATGAACCTCCTTTTGCCTCTCTTGCAAGGACCTACCGGCGGGCTCGGCGTTTCGCTTCTGGCCGGGGCGGTGGTCTTGGCGGTAATGATCCTCCCCACCCTCATCGGCGTCTGTGAGGACGCCATCCGCGCCGTACCGGCCGAGTTCCGCCAGGCCTCTTTAGGCCTTGGCGCCGGCCACTGGCAGACCGTTTGGCGCGTGGTCCTCCCGGCCGCCCGCCCCGGCATCCTGGCCGCGGTCATCCTCGGCGCCGGCCGGGCCATCGGCGAGACCATGGCGGTGATGATGGTAACCGGCAACGTCTACGTCATCCCCCGTTCCATTCTCCGGCCCGGCGCCACCTTGACCGGGACCATCGCCTTGGAGTTCGCCTACGCCGGGCCCGAACACCAACGGGCCCTCTTCGCCGTGGGGATCGTCCTCTTCGTCTTCATCATGCTCATGAACGCCGCCGCCCAAATCATCGCCCGGCTGGCGGGGAAAGGAGAAAAGGCAAGATGAGAACCGCTGTCCTGCTGGCCGAAGGCGCGGCGAAGGCAATGCTCTGGTTCATGGCGGCGGTCACTTTCTTCGTCCTTCTCGTCATCGTCCTCTACGTCCTCGGCCGCGGCCTACCCCATCTCACCCCGGGCTTCCTTTTGCAAATGCCGCGGGAGATGGGCCGCGCCGGCGGGATCCTCCCGGCCATCGTGGGCACATTTTACGTTACGGTCTTGGCGCTTCTTGTCGCCGTCCCCGTCGGCCTCGGCGCCGCGGTCTACCTGGCCGAGTACACCGAGGAAGGGCCCTTCACCCGCCTCCTCCGTTTCGGCGTCGAGACCTTGGCCGGGGTGCCCTCCATCATCTTCGGCCTCTTCGGCGCGGCCGTCTTCGTCTACGGGTTGCGGCTCGGGCTTTCCATCCTCGCCGGCGGCCTGACCTTGGCTTTAATGCTTTTACCCATCCTCATCCGCACCGCGGAGGAAGCCATCAAAGCCGTCCCGGGCGATTACCGCGAGGCCAGCCTGGCCTTGGGGGCCACCAAGCGCCAGACCATCATCCGGGTGGTCATCCCCGCCGCGGCGGGAGGGATCCTCACCGGGGTCCTATTGGGACTGGGCCGGGCGGTGGGGGAGACGGCCGCCTTATGGCTTACCATGGGCGGGAGCATCCTCCGCCTCCCCCGTTCCCTTTTGGAGCAAGGCCGCACCTTGACCCTCCATCTCTACATCCTCGCCATGGAGGGCCTCTCCGTGGAGCGGGCCTTCGCCACCGCCGCCTTCCTCGTCCTCGCCGTGTTCATGGTGAATACGGCGGCCTTGGCCCTGCTGGCGCGTTTCGCCCGCCGCCGGAGCGGGGGTTAAACGCGGGAGCAAACCCTCACCGAAGGAGGTTACATCACAACATGGCAGGAACGGCCAAGATCGCCGCCCGCGCGTTCAACCTCTATTACGGCGATCTCCACGCGCTCAAGGATATCACCATCGAGATCCCGGCTTACAGCGTCACCGCCCTGGTCGGGCCTACCGGTGGCGGTAAAACGAGCTTCCTCCGCTCCATCAACCGGATGAACGACCTCATCCCGCAGGCCCGGGCGGCGGGCTCCATAATCATAGCCGGGAAGGAGATCTACACCCGTGGGGTGGACGTGGTCGAGCTCCGGCGCCGGGTGGGGTTGGTCTTCC
>JAAYXC010000345.1 GCA_012516115.1 Bacillota bacterium
AGATTAAGTTGTGGGTGTACCAAGACCGTATTGAAGTGAGGGGAATAGTCCCTATCGAAGATATAGCAAATCCTAAATGCTGTTGAGCAGCGTGGTCTTACCGGAGCCGTTCGGCCCAAGAAGACCGAGGATCTCTCCGCGGCGTACGGAAAGGTCCAAACCGTTAAGGGCCTTTACCTTCCCGAAAGCCCGCGTCACCCCGCGCAGTTCAATCGCTTGATCCATATCTTAACCTCTCCTGTCCACTAAACTTAATATAGGCAGAATCATTCGTCTACCTTTATTCCTTCAAATCGCGAAGGAAATCGAGGATCGCGCGGCCTGTGGGCGGACAGCCCGGGAGGTGGGGGGCAAGGCCGGCCGTGCAACTCCCGACCCCCGGCCCTTCTCCCCGGAGGCCACGAAAACCCTGGCCGACCCGAACCGGACGCGAAGGGAGGCGGCCGGCTTCTTTCAAACGGGCCATGGCGTGCAAGAGCGGTCCGTAACAGGCAGAACAGGCCTCCCTGGCCTCGACGGCCTCGGCGAGAACCGCCGCGCGGCCGCCGCAGGCCGGCCGAGAACCGCGTGGTTTCTCTCCGGAGTTGAGTACCAAGAGACGCGCCTGCGCAAGAGAGCCGGAACCCACCCCAAACTCCTCGGCCAAAGTAAGGTAAGGGATCTCCCAAGGGGCATAACCGATCAACTCGGCGGCATAGGCATCGACGAGCACGGGGTCGAAACCGCCGAAGACTTGGTCCATGTCCACGGGGTTACCCCCCTCTTCGAAGGTCAGATCGCCGGTCACACCGTCCACCACCACCAAGGCCACCGGGAGGGCCTTGGCCAGCGCGGCGATGGGCCGGTGGAGCCCCAAGGCGTGGAAGCGTCGTTTCTCGCGGTCGGGGACACACCCCTTAAGGTTCTTCAAGGCGCAGGTGAGCTTGGCCTGGGAATGGGCCTTGAGGACCGGGAGATCGATGATGGCCTCGGCCCGGAGGGCCGTCCGGCAGACCTCGACCGTCAGGCCGGCCTCTTCGACCTCCATTCTTTCGGCCGCGTCGGCCTTGAGGTCGACGAGCTGCGCCCCGAACCGCCGGGCCACTTCCTCATACCCGCAGACCCGAAAAGCCTCCCGCGTGGCGGTGCCGAGCCACGAACTCTCCATGATACCGAATCTCCGCCACCCGTGGTCGTTGAGGTAGGCCATCACCCCGGCGGCGATCTCCGGATCGGTGGTGGCACCTGAAGAAGATGGTTTAGCCACGACCAGGTTCGGCTTGAGCCAGACCGTCGCTCCCGGCGGCAGGCGCCGCTCTATTTTTAGGGCCGCGCAGACCTGCATGGCCAATTCCCGGCGTGCGCGGCCGTAGGCGATGGCCAGGAGGGCTTCGGGCATCGGCCTCACCGATCGATGGAAGAATTAAATACCGCCCCCGGGCAGGAACTCGAGTTCTTGATGCATAAGTTATAAACGATCCGACAGTCCATAACACGTGAAAAACGGAGGAGGCTTCAAGAAGATGCGGAGATCTCTTTATCTTCTCCTGCTCACCTTTGGCTTTTTGGTCTCTCTGGCCGGACCCGCCCTGGCCGCCCCGGACTTCGCCGTCGGTCCGCCCGGTTCTTACTATCTCTTCGCGGAGTTCGGAACGGACCTCTGCGCCTCTCCGGGGACGGACCTTGTTTTGGGGAGCGGATTTGCCCTCGACGAGGAACTGACGCTGGGTGTACAGATCCAGCCTTTCGGCGAGAGGTTCGTCCTCGGCGCCTTCGGAAGCTATTGGCGACAGCCCTTTGCCCTCAACGCCGACCTCCGTCTGAGCTTTCCGGGAATCATGGGCCGCGTCGACGCCGTTTACCTCATCGCGGATACGCGTTTCCGGATGGGCATAGGATTGGGACTGCTGGCCAAGGCCGAAGAATCACGTTTTTTCATCACGCTCACCGGGGCATTGCCCATCCGGGAAGAGCTGGGAGTGTATCTGACCGTCGAGAGCTTCCCCAACACCGATCTCAATTATTACCATATAGGTCTGACCTATAACTTATAGTCCGCCCCACGGGCCATGGGGATGCGTTTATTCCTGGTTGAGGAATTCCGGCATCCGACCGCAGGCGGCCTCAAGCCTCAGGACGGCCAAAAGCAAGTCGAACTCGGCCTGGGCCACGGCGAGTTCGGCCTGGGCCAGCGTTTGGGTGGCCTCCTCGAGTTCGCTGAAGAGGGCGAGGCCCTCCTGGTAACGCAGGCTGGCCAGTTCGCGCGTCTGCCGGGCCAGCTCCAGGTCTACCTTCGCCTCCTCCAGGGTCCGGAAGGCCTGATCGCGTTCGCTTATCAGCTGACGGAGCTCCAGTTCGATCTCTTTTTCCGAGGCGGCCAGCGCGGCCCGGGCGCCGGTCAATTGGGCCTCGAGGGCGGCGATCTGGGCCTTGCGCGCTCCTCCGTCGAAAGGCTGCCAGGTGAGCTCCAGGCCTAAATTGAAACCGTCCGGCGTCATCTCCGTCTCCTCACCGATGGAGAAGGGGGCCGACTCTTCCCAGCTTCCCCCGGCCGACCACTGGAGATCACCGGTCACCAGATCCAGGGTCACGGTGGCCGTATAAAGGCCCTGTTTTTCCGTGGCCGAAATCTTCACCGACGGCAGGCGGGCGTTCTTCAGCCGGGTGAGACTGGCTTCCAGTTTCCGCACGTTGGTCCGGGCTTGCAGGAGTTCCG
>JAAYXC010000346.1 GCA_012516115.1 Bacillota bacterium
CGGGAGGGCGGCGGGGGGCCGGCGGAGAAGCCCCTGAAGGAAGAAGTCCAGTCTGCCCCGCATGCGGAGGGTGCCGTAGACGAGCTCCGTACAAAAAGCCCGGTCCCGCGCGGAAAGCGAGGACCGGGCCAGGATGGAGGCCAAGGCCAAATTGGCGTAGGCCCCGTCGCGTTCGATCCGTAAAAGCGCGGCCAGGGCCGCGCCGCGCGCCGTTTGCTCAATCATCCCGGCTGCCCCGCAAAAGCAGGAGCCGGAAGAGCCAGAGCAGAGAGACGGCGGTGGCGGCCAGATAGGTCAGGGCCGCGGCCCGTAAGACTTCCCGCGCCCCTGCCAGCTCCTCCCCCGGCGTCAGCGCACCGCTCGCCTCGAGCATGGCCAGGGCACGCCCGCTGGCGTTGAACTCCACCGGGAGGGTGACGAGCTGGAATAAAACGGCGAAGGAGAAGAGCAAGATCCCGAGGTTCATGAGGAAGGTAGAACCGCCGAAGAGGAACCCGGCGAAGAAGATGGGCAGGGCCAGGCTGGAGCCGAGGTTGGCCACGGGAAATAGGCTGTTCCGAAAGGCTAAGGCGGCATAGGCCTGGGCGTGCTGCAGGGCATGCCCCGTCTAATGCGCGGCCACGCCCAGGGCGGCCAGGGAGCGACCGTGGTAGACCTCGGGCGAAAGCCGCATCCTCCTCGTCCGTGGGTCGTAGTGGTCCGTGAGTCGGCCCGGGACGAGCTCCACCGGCACATCGTGGAGGCCGTTCCGGTCAAGCAGTAACCTGGCCACCTGCGCGCCGGTCAGACCCGAGGCCGCCGCCACCTGGCTAAAACGGGCAAAAGCCGTCTGTACCTTGATCTGAGCGTACATCGAAAAAGCAAAGGCCAGCAAAAGCAAGAACATCATCCGGCCGTCAAGGCCGTAGAAACCGTAAGGAAAGAACATCCAGACTCCCCCCTCTAGCTAAATTCAGGATGACCTCGATAATGGTCGGCACGAAGCGAAGGGTACACCGGCGGAAAACGGGTACAAGGCGGGAATTATAGTTATTATCCCAAAACCACCCCCGGCGTCAGTCGGTAACCCCTGGCGTAATCGGCGGCGGCCATGACCCGGCCGCCCGCCGGTTTGAGTCGTACCAGGCGGAGGACCCCGCGGCCGGTGGCTACCAGAATGCCTTCGCCTTCGACCGCCAGGACCGTCCCCGGCGGATGGTCTTCGCCCTCCGGCCTGGCCAGAGCCGCCTCTACGATCTGTAAACGTTGCGCGCCGTGGAAGGTTTCCGCCAGCGGCTTCGGGGCCAGCGCCCTGACCAGGTTATGAAGGCGTGCGGCGGGCCACCGCCAGTCGATCCGCATCTCCTCGGGCCGGATCTTCGGAGCCCGGGTGGCCGCGGCCTCGTCTTGGGGCCGGGGTGAGATCCGCCCTTCGGCCAGCGCGGCCAGGGTCTCCACCAGAAGCTCCGCCCCCACGACGGCGAGCCGGTCGTGAAGCGTTCCGGCGTTATCGTCCGGCCGGATCTCCACCACCCGCTGGCTTAAAAGAGGTCCGGTGTCCCAGCCCTCGTCCAGCTGCATGATGGTGACCCCGGTCACCTCATCCCCGTTCATTAACGCCCGCTGGATGGGTGCCGCCCCCCGGTAACGTGGCAGGAGCGAGGCATGGACGTTAAGGCAGCCGAAACGTGGCAACGAGAGGAGCCAGCCCGGGATCTTCTGACCGAAGGCCACCACGATGACCGCCTCCGGCGCGATCTCCTCCAGGCGGCGGCGCAGCGTCGTCTCTTCCATCCCCTCCGGCTGGACGACCGGCAGGTCCAGGGAAAGGGCCTCTTCCTTCACCACCGGGGCGTTGAGCTTCAATCCGCGGCCGGCGGGCCGGTCCGGCTGGGTAATGACCAGGACGAGCTCGTGGCCGGCCCGGTGGAGGGCCAAAAGGCTGGGACAGGCGAACTCCGGGGTTCCGGCAAAGACCAGTCGCATTTTCTTCATTCCCGCTCGACCTCTTCCTCGAGGCGGTCGATGAAGAGGATCCCGTCGAGGTGGTCGATCTCGTGCTGAATGGCCCGGGCGAAATAACCCTGGGCCTCGACCTTGATGGGCCGGCCCTCAGCATCGAGCCCCTTGGCGATGACCTTGGCCGCCCTGGTGACGTAACCGCTCCGGCCGGGGATCGAAAGACACCCCTCCACATCCCGGATCGCCCCCTCGGCCTTTATGATCTCCGGATTGATCAGCGCCACCAGGCCCTGGCCCACATCGACCACGATTATCCGTTCCCCCACGTTGACCTGCGGCGCGGCCAGGCCCACGCCTTTGGCCTGGTACATCGTCTCGGCCATATCGCGGATGAGTTTCTGGACCCGTTTGGTGACCTTCACCACCGGCCTGGCTTTGCTCCGGAGCACCGGATGACCCAGCGTCACGATGGGCAGGACGGCCATGGGTTCGCCTCCTTCCGTTTTGCCTGGATCATAGCACTGTGCCAGGATCCACGTCAAGCACGAGGGAAAAGTCGGTCCCCCTCCGGCCGGCCCGGAAGCGGGCCACCTCCTCCCGGAGGACCGGGCCTACTTCCATTACCGAGGGGGTCTTAATAAGGATATGGAGCCGATAACGATCCTCGACCTTCTTCACCAGGGCGGCCGCGGGCCCCAAGATTTTCGCCGGGGCCAAAACGGACCGGAGCCGCCCGGCCAGTTCCTCCGCCGCCCGCCAGAGGGGCCCTTCTTCCCGACCGCTCATTCCGAGACGGACGAGCTCGACGAAAGGCGGATACTCCGCCGCTTCCCGCACGGCCCGTTCTTGCCGGTAAAAACGGTGATAGTCGTGGTCCACGGCGCAAGCGATGCTGTAGTGCTCGGGATTATAGGTCTGGAAGATCACCCGGCCGGGGATCTCGCCCCGACCCGCCCGGCCGGCCACCTGGGTAAGCAGTTGAAAAGTCCGCTCCGCGGCACGGAAGTCCGGCCGGTTGAGACTGGCATCGGCGGCCACCACGCCCACCAGGGTCACCCGGGGCAGATCGAGCCCCTTGGCCACCATCTGCGTGCCCACCAGGATATCGATCTCCCCGGTTAGCATGGCCCGGTAAAGCTCCTGATGGGCGCCCTTGCGGGCGGTGGCGTCCTGATCCATCCGCGCCACCCGCGCCCTGGGGAAAAGGGCGGCCACTTCTTCACAGAGCCGCTCGGTGCCGAGGCCGAAGTAACGGATGTAACGACCGCGACACTTCGGACAGGTGTCCGGTACCGGCCGGGAATAACCGCAGTAGTGGCAGAGTAGCGCCGTGGCGCCTCGATGGTAGGTCAAGGAGACATCGCAGTGGGGGCAACGGAGGGCATGACCGCACTCCCGGCAGAGGACGAAAGTGGCATAACCCCGGCGGTTCAAAAGAAGGATGGCCTGTTCCCCCGCGGCGAGACAGTCGGCCAGGGCCGCGCGGAGTCGGCGACTTAGGGCCCCCAGGTGTCGTTGACGGAGCGCTTCGCGCAGGTCCACCAGTTCCACCCGGGGGAGGGCCCGTCCGCCGGGTCGCTCCGGTAGGGGGAAATAAACCACCTCGCCCCGCTCATAGGCGGCCATGGCCTCCAGCGACGGCGTGGCCGAGCCCATGATGAAAACCGCTCCCGTCCGGCGAGCCAATTCCGCGGCGACCGTGCGCGCATGGTACCTCACGCCGTCTTCCTGCTTATAAGAATGGTCGTGTTCCTCGTCAAGGATCACCACTCCTGGATCCGGGAGGGGGACGAAGAGGGCCGAACGCGGACCGACCACCACCCGGGCCTCCCCGGCTTTGATCCTCTCCCACTCGTCGTAACGTTCGCCCGGGCCGAGGCGGCTATGGATGACGGCTACCTGCTCGCCGAAACGGGCCACCACCCGTTCCACCGTCTGGGGCGTGAGCCCGATCTCCGGGACGAGGAAGAGTCCGGTCCGGCCGGCGGTCAAGGCTAAAGCGATGGCCTGGAGGTAGACCTCGGTCTTGCCGCTGCCGGTCACCCCGTGGAGGAGCATGGCCCCACCTTTTCCCATCCGCCCCCGGATCCAGGCCACCGCCGCCGCTTGCCCCGGCGTAAGCGTAAAGAGGGACGTGGCGACCGTCGTCCGGCGTTCCAGGGGTACGCGGCGCACGATCCTCTCCTCCGGCACCAGGCAACCGTTGGCCACCAGCCGGTCGAGGACGCCCCGCCCCACCCCGCAGGCGGCCAGGATCTCGCTGCGGGTGGCGGCCCGCTCGGGCCGCGCGGCCAGAAAAGAGACGACCTGCGCCTGTTTGGGGGTCAGATCCACGGTGGTTTCCCGGAGAGACGTAAAAAAGTGACCTGCCGTGCCGCCGGGCCGCTCCGCTGCCATGGTTCCCGCCAGACCAGATAACCCTCGCCGAGAAGGATCTCAAGGAGGCGGGAGAGAGCGCCGAGCCCTTCCCGGATGGTTTCCGGGGCGCGATCTCGCGCGGCCAAAGGGGCTAAAACCGTCAGGACCCGTTCCCGATCCTCCGGCGGAAGGATGAACCGCTCCAACCGTTGGCGGAACCGGGGCCAGGGAACGGCCAGATGCAGGAGACGCTTTCTTTTCCGTGGCGTTCCCGGCGGGAGAAAGAGCCGATAGGTCTCGCTGCGCAGGGCGAGGTAACGGGCGGCCAGCCATTCGGCCAGGACGGCCCGGAAGCCTCCTACCACCGGTTCCGGATCGAGGACGGACGCCACCTGGCGAAGCTCGGTGGTGGATGGAACCGGAACGTCCAGGGCCAAGACGATTCCGGCGCTCCGCCTTCCCCGGAAAGGGACCACCACCCGACAACCGGGAACTACTTCCGGCGCCAGAGAGGACGGGAGAAGATAGGTGAGCAGATGATCCTCCCCGCCCGGCGCTTCCTCCAGCAAGACGAGAACCGTCCGTTCACCCGTCGAGTGCATCGAGACCGCGGCCGAGCCTGATCGCACGCACGGCATCGACGATGGCCCGAGCCACTTCCTCCTTGGGTAAAAGGGGAAGGCTCCGCATGGCGGAAGGAGTGAGAAGATGTACCCGGTCGGTCTCGCTCCCGAAACCGCTACCGGGTTCGGTCACGTCGTTGGCCACCACCAGATCGGCCCCTTTAGCCATGAGTTTCTCGCGGGCATTGGCCAAAAGGTCCTCCGTCTCGGCGGCGAAGATGACCAGGATCTGGCCCGGTCGTTTCCTTTTCCCCACCGTCGCCGCGATATCCTCGGTGGGGACGAGTTCCACCACCAACCGCTCCGTCCGACTGCGCTTGATCTTCTGCCCGGCCACCTCCACCGGCCGGAAATCGGCCGGGGCACCGGCCATCACCACCACCGTGGCCTCCTCGGCCCGGGCCAGTACCGCCGCGGCCATCTCCGCCGTGGACTCGACCCTCACCACCTCCACCCCGGGCGGCGGCGGAACTTCCACCGCTGCGGCCACCAGGGTCACCCTGGCTCCCCGCCGGGCAAAGGCCCGGGCCAAGGCCATGCCCATCCGGCCGCTGGAACGATTACCTAAAAAACGGACCGGGTCCAGGGCTTCCCTGGTCCCGCCGGCCGTGACCACCACCCGCTCCTCGCGGCAGTCGTCGGGTGAAAGGAGTTTCTCCATGGCGAAGACGATCTCTTCCAGGGGAGCCAGACGGCCCATGCCCACCGCCCCGCAGGCCAGCCGGCCTTCCGCCGGTCCCACCAGGACGATCCCCCGTTCGCGCAGGCGATCCAGATTGGCCCGGGTGACCGGATTTTCGTACATCCAGGTGTTCATGGCCGGAGCCATGAGGATCGGTTTGCGCGTCGCCAGGATGACCGAGGTGAGGAGATTATCGGCCAGGCCCATGGCTACCTTGGCGATGGTGTTGGCCGTGGCCGGGACGACCGCTACCAGGTCGGCCCGCTCGGCCAGGCCCACGTGCTGGATCTCGAATCGAGCCGGGGGAGCGAAGAGGTCCACCGCTACCGGCCGGCCGGTTAACTCCCGGAAAGTCAACGGGGTCACGAACTGGCAGGCGGCCGGGGTCATGACCACTTCCACCGTGGCGCCCCGCTGGGTGAGGAAGCTCGCCAACTCCGCCGCCTTATAGGCGGCGATCCCGCCGGTAACGCCAAGGACGAGGGTCTTCTCCCTCCACAAGCTCCGCCACCGCCAAAAAAAGTTCTCAGAATCCGGACGGATCCTGAGAACCTCGTTCTTTCATGCCGGGCCGCCGGACTACTTGAGTCCGCCGCGCGATCGTTCATACTTTAACTTCCCGGCCCGGATCTCCTCCAGGGCGAGGCTCACCGGTTTTAGGAGTCTACCCTCGGGATCGGGCGAGGTCGTCTCCAGCATCTGGCGGGCCCGTTTGGCCGCAGCCACGACGAGAGTATACCGGCTATCCACCTGAGACAAAAGTTCATCCAAAGGAGGGTTGATCATTCCCGTCCATTGACCTCCCCTTGTCGGAGCATGGCCGCAAGTCCGGCCAGATCGCGGCGGCGAGTGGAACAGGCCTCCGCCACCATGATGCTCCAGATGGTTTCGCTCGCTTCTTTGACGTCCCGGTTGACGACGACATAATCATAACTCTCCATGGCCTGGATTTCAAGTTCCGCTTGGGACAGACGCTTCTCGATCTCTCCGGCCGAGTCCGTACCGCGCGCCAACAACCTCTGGCGTAAAGCGGCGAGCGAAGGAGGTAAAAGAAAGATCAAAACCGCCTCCGGCTTCTTTTTACGCACGGAAAGTGCGCCGTTAATATCCAGGTCCAAAAGCACGTTTTTCTTTTGTGCCTGCATCTCCTCGATAAACCGACGTGGCGTGCCGTAATAATGCCCGTAAACCTCGGCCCATTCGAGGAATTCGCCGGCCGTTCGGGCGGCCGCGAACTCTTCCTCGCTAAGGAAGAAATAATCCCGGCCGTGAACTTCCCCGGGCCGGGGCGGCCTGGTGGTGGCGGAGACGGAATAAACCAGGCCGGGGTGACCGGCCAAGAGTTCCCGGAGAACCGTGTTCTTCCCGGCCCCTGAACACCCGGAGACGACGACCAATAACCCTTCGCGGAGATACTCCATCTTTCTTTAATCCTCTGGATCGACCGCAGGCTCCTTTGAATTCAGCCGGTGGGCTACCGTCTCGGGCTGCACGGCCGAAAGAATCACGTGATCGCTATCGGCGATGATCACCGCCCGCGTGCGCCGACCATAGGTGGCATCGATCAACATACCCCGTTCGCGGCTTTCCTGGATGATCCGCTTGATGGGGGCCGATTCGGGGCTCACAATTGCCACGATCCTATTCGCTGCCACGATATTGCCAAATCCGATGTTGATGAGTTTTATCTCCATGTATAAGGAGCCTCCTTCCGTAGACTATCGGCCAAAACGCTCTAAAAGTGCTTGCTTCTGTCGAGTCCCAAGCCCTTGCACGCGCCGGGCCTCGTCGATACCGATGTCGGACATGATCTTCCGTGTCCTTATTTTACCGATACGCGGCAAGGACTCGAGCAAATAAGCCACGCGCATCTTGGCGATGACGTCGTCGTCTATCTTGGCCAGGACCTCCCGAAGGGTTGTCTTTCCTTGTTTGAGCTCTTGGCGGATCTGCGCCCGTTTAGATCTGATCTCCTGGGCTTTCTTGAGGGCCTTCCTTTTTTCTTCCAGAGTGAGTTTGGGCAGGGCCACTGATTTCACCTCCCTACTCTAGATTTTGGACTTGTTCCCGGATCTTTTCCACCTCTACCTTCGCCTCGATGACGGTTTGGGCGATGGCCAGGTCGTTGGCCTTGGCCGCGATGGTATTTAGCTCGCGGTTGATCTCTTGCAGAAGGGAATCGGCCTTCCGCCCGCCCTCGCCCTCCGCGACGAGGGTCCCTCGAAGTTGGCCCAGGTGACTGCGAAGACGTACGATCTCCTCGGTTATGTTACATCGATCGGCAAAAAGGGCGACCTCTTGGGCCAGCCGGGTCTCGTCGATCCCCGGCCGACCGAGAATCTCCTCCATCCGTTTGAAAAGTTGCGCCCGGTAGTATTCCGGGACCAAAGGCGCCAATTCTTCGATCCGCGCGGTCAATTCCGCAAGGCGGGCCAATCGGATCAATAAATCCGCCACGAGGCGGTCGCCCTCTCTTTTCCGCATGGCCAGCAATTCATCCAGGGCTTCCCCCACTGCGGCCGTCAACGCGTGCCATAAAACCTCTTCGGAGAACGTTTCCTGTTCCACCGTAAAGAGATCGGGGAAACGGAGAAAATGATCCAGGACTGGCCGCCCGGATAAACCACAAAGGGCGGTCAGCTCCTCCAGCGCCCGCTGATAACCCATGGCTAAGCCGGTGTTTAAGGCCACCCGCACCGTGCCTGGCGCCAAAGATCCCAAATAAACGCTGACATCTATCTTACCCCGACCCACCCGGGAGGTCACCAGGCGACGGAGACGGTCTTCAAAGGGCATCAGGGTCCGGGGAAGATGGAAGGTAATTTCTAAAAAACGATGGTTCACCGCGCGTACTTCGGCCTTGACGGTAAAAGAATCGCCGCAATAAGTGCCACGACCGAAGCCGGTCATGCTAAAGGCCATCAGGATGCTCCTCTACGTATAACCTCAGGTCGTAAATTCTCGTTACCCCTAGAAGTATCTTGGCGACGCCGAGGAAAGACCCGCTTAAGGCTGAACTACCGTGAAAAACCTCACAGCGTACGGCGCTTTCGCCGGGGCGGAGAAGGGATGAGGTGAACTCTAAGGGCGCATGAAAGGTCTTTCCCTCCCGAAATCGGGGTTCGAAGGAGGAAAGACCTCTACATAAATTCTAGTATTCCACCTTCGGCACCAAACTCCTCCTCGGAAAAAGGAAAAAAGTGTTCAAAGCGGGAGACGGGAACTTTTTCTTTTCCGACCCGTTCTGGTTAACGAAAACGAAAATCTCGTCCAAAGAAAAACCCAAGGAGTCGGAGGGTAAAATGCGCGAGTTTTGGCGACGATATGCGCCCTTTATCCTGGTGGCCGCAGTCAGTTCGCTTCTGACCAGCGCTATGTTCTTGACCTTTATGCGTTTGCACCCGACGACCACGGCTCAACCTGCACCGGTCATCCAAAAAAGCGCCGACAAGGTCATCGCGCCGGTGAGCGACGTTTTCATCACGGCCCGGAAAAAAGTCGAACCGGCCGTGGTCTACCTCGACGTGCAGAGCGTCCAACCGGGTTTAAGCCTCCCGGACGAAGATTTCTTTCCCTTCCTTACTCCTTTCCGCGATTTCTTCGGCCCCCAGATAAG
>JAAYXC010000347.1 GCA_012516115.1 Bacillota bacterium
CTTCTTAAATTGTCGAAGTTACTCAGTTCCCTCCATCTCTGGGCAAAAACCGGAGCACAGTGGCCAACCTTTCCGCGCCCGCTTTTCAATTATGAGACTCATCCATGGAATAAACCGACAGATAACCTCAATTCAGGAATTACCGAAACAATAAACGATAGATAACACCCAAGAAACTCCGCCCTCAAAACACCCTCCTATCCAAAATCCGATACTGTATCGCCTCCGCCAAATGCTGCGGCCCGATCCGTTCCTCCCCCGCCAGGTCGGCGATGGTCCGGGCCAGCTTCAGCACGCGGTGGTGGGCGCGGGCGCTCAGGCCGAACTGGGCCGTGGCCCGGGCCAAGAGGTTCTGGCCGGCCTCGTCGAGGAGGCAGAACTCCTTGATCTCCCGCGGGCCCATATGGGCGTTGCAGTAGATGCCCCGCCCAGCCAGGCGCCAGGCCTGCCGCTCCCGGGCGGCGATCACCCGCGCCCGCACGGTGGCGGAATCCTCTCCGGTCGCATTCCCCATGAGCTCCTCCTGCTTGAGCCGGGGGACCTCGATCTGGACGTCGATGCGGTCGAGGAGCGGCCCGGAGATCCGGCTCCGGTAGCGCTGGATCTGCACGGGCGTGCACCGGCACGGCCGGCTCGGATCGCCCGAAAAGCCGCAGGGGCAGGGATTCATCGCCGCGGCCAGCATGAAGCGGGAGGGATAGGTCAACGACCCGGCCGCCCGGGAGATGGTCACCACCCCGTCCTCCAGGGGCTGACGGAGGACCTCCAAGGCCTCCCGGCTGAACTCGGGGAGCTCGTCCAAGAAGAGCACGCCGTGGTGGGCGAGACTCACCTCGCCCGGCCGGGGAAAACGCCCGCCGCCGGCCAGCCCGGCCATACTCGTCGTATGGTGGGGCGCCCGGAAGGGCCGCCGCCGCACCAGGGCCACGCCCGCGCCGAGAAGCCCGGCGATGCTGTAGATCTTCGTTACTTCCAGGGCTTCCTCCATGGTAAGCTCGGGGAGGATCCCGGGAAGCCTCCGGGCGAGCATGGTCTTACCCGAGCCGGGCGGCCCGATCATGAGGATGTTATGTCCGCCGGCCGCCGCCACCTCCAGGGCCCGTTTGGCCTGCTCCTGGCCCTTGACGTCCGCCAGATCCTCGACGGGCCCCGCCGCAGTCGCAGAGGCCGCCTGGGCCGGCGCCTCTTCCCGGGGAGCCAGCCGTCCCGTCAGAATGGCCACGGCTTCCTTGAGGTCGGCGGCCGGGAGGCAGCGCACGCCTTCCACCACCCGCGCCTCGGCCAGGTTCTGCTCGGGGAGGAGGACCTTGGGTTTGCCCGCCTGGCGCACGGCCAGGACCATGGGCAGGACCCCGTGGATGGGCCGCAACGCCCCGTCCAGGGCCAGCTCCCCGAGAAGCACGACTTCCCGCAGGATGTCCGGAGGCACCAGGCCCTGAGCCGCCAGGATGCCGAGGGCGATGGGCAGGTCGTGGGCCGCGCCCTCCTTCTTGACGTCGGCCGGGGCCATGTTGACCGTAATCCGGTGGAGGGGAAAAGGGAGCCCGGAGTTCTTAATCGCCGCCCGGACCCGTTCGCGGGCTTCCTTCACCGCCACGTCCGCCAGGCCGACGATGTCGAAGCACGGCAGACCGTTGGAGAGGTCGACTTCGACCTCCACGAGATAGCCTTCGATCCCGTTGACGGCGGCCGAGAGCGTGGTGGCCAGCATCAGAAAGAACCTCCTCTTTCGACCCAGAAAGCGTCGCGCAAGAGTTCGTAGCGGACGAGGCCGCCGGCTTCATCGGCGATGATGGAAAGGACGTCGAAACGGCACTGCCGGTCGGTAATACCGTGCGTATAGAGGAAATGGCGTGCCGCGCCGACCATGCGCGAGCGCTTGCGCCGGTCCACCGCCTCGGCCGGCGTGCCGGGGCTGCCCAGCCGCCTCGTCTTGACCTCGATGAAGGCCAGGATCTCTCCCTCCAGCCCCACGAGGTCGATCTCTCCCCTGGCGTAGCGGTATTTCTCGGCCAGGATCTCGTATCCTTCTTGGGCCAGGATCTCGCAGGCCAGCTTCTCGCCACGCTTGCCGAATTCCTTCTTGCGCATAATTATTCCATAACCTCCCTTTCAAGGAATTCGCGGCCGGCTGCTGGAGATCCTGCATAGAAAGGGCAAATTGGTAAAAGATTCGGGGTAGGAGAAACTTTCTCGGCAACGACCTTTGGAGATGAGTGGGTTTCATGTTCCAGTCTTGATTTGTAAAATTATTGAATTCATATTCCCGCTATTCCAATAATGATCATGGCGACTTTGGGGAGGGCGGTCCACCAATCCGCCCTCGTACTCCTACTATTTGGCTGTCTTGAACCAGATTCCACCTTTGCCTTTGAAGTCGCGACCATATGTGATTAGCGGATTATCACCAATCTTGATCTGGAACACGACCCAACCCTCGCGCTGCGCACCTTGATACAGCTTGGCGCTGATACTGGGCTCGGGCGCAACTACCAGGGGGTAATCATAGTCTTCGCCTTCGGCAGACACCGCTGTAAAGTGTCCGGGAGAAAGCTCAAGCCGGGCCTCTGGGTCTTCCATCGCCACTAATTCGAATCTAATCTTGGCCAGTAGGTATTCATAACCATTCTTGGGCGGGCGGTTGAAGGGATTGGCTTGGCGGACCATGTTCCACGCTTGCTCGCCGCGCATGATCTCCAGCAGAGTAATCCGGGCGGTGTGTTTCCCGAAGTCACCCTCGCGTGTGATAGTTAAGGTCGTACCGATTGGGGCGGGATTGAGCCTGGAGTAACCCGGGGCACCCTGCGGCGGCTGGACGACCATGAAGGCACCGGATTGAGAGGTTGACTTGAGCAGCAGCTCAAGCTGGGCCTTTAGCTCGGCAACCTCGGCCTTCAGGGCCTCGATCTCCGCACGCAGCTCATCGATCTGCTCGCTGACTGTCGGCTCTGCATGAGCTGGGACCATAAGCGCTATGGCGAGGACTAAGACCAAGGCCATAACCGACAGAGCAGACAATCTACGCATGACATATACCTC
>JAAYXC010000348.1 GCA_012516115.1 Bacillota bacterium
CTATATGCTCCTGCGCGAACGCGATTTCTATCAACTTGAGCGGCTTTGGCATGATGCCCGTCCAGTGGCGGAACGGGTGGTCAAGAAAGTTTAACTGGAGGGCGCAGGAGGCGCGGTCCGATCGATCGGATGGCTCGAGCGGCGCTGCTCTCCATCTTCTTCCCCACCCATTTTAAGGCCTAAGCCGCTATTTTCCTCCCCTCCTGCCGAAGACAAACCCAAACACATAAAAGAGAGCACCGTCTCCTGCGGCAATCAGGCGTTTTTAACGAGCCTTAGCTTATTACCAAGGCCTTTATCTTGTTCTTTTCGCCCACCAGCAGATGCTATCCTCAAAGTTTGGTACCACTATCTCAGGCCGGAGGCCGGTGCCGAGCCGACTCTGACCGAGGAATCGCGCCCTTGGATCCACACCGTCCTCGGCCAGGTAGCGAGACCTGTCGGACAGCCGGCCTCCCGGCATGGACGGTCATTTACGCCTACGAGTGCGCCGAGCGAAGGGCGTGTTACATAGGAGATGGGAAGCCTCCCCGGAAAGGACTAGCCATCCATCCATATCCCAAAGGGTTCTCCGCCGGTCTAAAACGAAGAAACACCAAACCGTCTCTTCAAGCAGTTGGGGAGGCGGTTTTATTCTGAGGGGGCCTCCCGTACCATTCTTCACCCCGGCCTGTTCAAAGTCCGGGTCGTGGTTTGGGATATAGCCCATGAATCCGTTAACGACCTTTTGGGTGACGGGCGAACCCTTATATCATCCGGAGGCCTTTACCACCGGAGACGAGCCCCTGCCCCGGGCGGGCGATTCCTCCTTCGCCGCGCAATATCAATACGACCATGCTGGGAACAGGATTCACGAGCGATGAACGGCCATGCCGTCGTGTACGAATATTACCCCGACCGTCTCTTGAAGAAAGGTGATGTAGTCTTTTTCCTACGATCCCAACGGTAACCTCGTTTTGAAGGAGACTCCGGAAGGTAAGTGGAATTATGTTTACGATTATGCCAACCGGCTTGTGGTCGTTATGATCTTGCAAGGTAAAAGGAGAGGCTGTCACGCTCTCCCCATTATCCCCCCATTGTCCTGGCCCACGGTATACCCCTCGGAGTCTCCCATACCGGAATGCCAGGAGTTCCTTGTTTTCGTTCTTCGGATCCAGGCAGGAGTTCTTCGACCCCGGTCGAAGTATACCTCCGAAGTGGCATGGGAGGGAGATCGTGCGCCGTCGGCCGCTTTTCTTCTTCTTTTTTTTAGTCTTATCTCTGACCCGTTGGTGTGGATTGGGGTGGGCGGCGGCCCAGGAACGGGACGTCCGGATCACGGTGGACGCGAAGCCGTTTCCTTCGCTCAAGGGGGCCGTCTTCCAGAGAGAGCCCTATCTCGCCCTGAAAAGCCTCGTCCATCTCCATGCCGAGACGATTTATGACCCTGAAAAGGGTACGGCCACCATCGGTTTCGGGCGGTATAAACTCCTTCTTACCGCCGGTTCCTGTGAGGCCATCTTCGATGGTCGACCGCTGCGGGGGGCCCGGGCACCGGTGAGCGAGGGGGAGGAGTTTTGGGTTCCCCCGGCCTGGCTCGCACCTTTTGGTCTCAAGTACTCCTGGGACGAGAAAAACAATATCCTTGCGCTCCGTTGGACAAGACCGTATCTCCTCCGCGTTTATCTGGATAAGATGGGGCCGGAGCCACGGTTGGTTTTAGAAGGTACTTCGCCTCTGCGGGCCACGGTCTTCAAACTCGTCCAACCCGACCGGCTCGTGGTGGACCTCGAAGGATGTTATCTCTATGACGGCCTGGCCTTAGAAGAGGGGGCCAGCGAGTATTTTTATCGTCTGCGGGCGGCCCAAAACCGACCGGGCGTGCTCCGCCTGGTGGCCGATCTCCGCCAACCGGTGGGTTTCCGGGTCGATACCGCAGAGGCCGCTGATGGACGTTTAGGGATTTCTCTACACCGACTCGTCTTCGGCGCCGAGATCGTCCGCGAGGAAACGGGGAGCGCGGTGGTGATCCGGACCAACCATCCAGTCCCCTGGCAGCAGGTGCAGGCGGCGCCTGACCGTCTGCTTTTGGAACTCGAACCCGCGACTCTGGTGGGGCCCGCCGCTATCCTCCCCGGGGATGGAGAATGGTGTCGCGGGATCTCTTATCGCCAGGCGACGCCCGACCGGGTAAAGGTGGAAATCCTCCTTTCCCGCGGAGAAACGGTGGTGGAGACCTCCGCCGCCGATGCCACGAAGATCGTCGTCCGGCCCGCGCGTAGTCTTGCCCGGTTAGCCTGGCGGGAAGACGGCCATGGTCTCGTCTTGACGGCCGACCGTTCATTGGAGATCTCCGCCCGGAACGATCCCGATCCCACCCGGCTGGTCCTCACCATTCCCTATGCCACGGCAGCGGCCGAGCAGGGAGAGAGACCCCGGGGCACGGTGAAACGCTACCGGGTGCAGCCGATCCGGCCGGGGAACGAAGTGGAGATCGTTCTGGAACTCCGGTACGAAGCCCAGTTCAGACTGGAGACCTCCCCCGACCGTCGGCGGGTGGAGTTGATCTTCACCCCTCCTCTGGCCGGTAAGACCATCGTTCTCGACCCCGGTCATGGGGGTATCGAGACCGGGGCCATCGGGCGGGTTCTGGGCTTGCGCGAAAAAGAGGTGAATCTCGATATCGCCTTCCGCCTTAAGGCGCTGCTCGAAGAAGCCGGGGCCGTCGTCCAGTTGACCAGGGTGGACGATACTTACGTCCCCCTTCTGGCCCGTGCTTTCTTCGCCAACCGGCTGCCGGCCGATATCTTCCTCAGTATCCATGCCAATGCCCATAACGACCCGAATATAAACGGCGTGGAAGTCTATTATTATCCCGGCCGGGAAGAAGCAGGACGTCTGGCCGGTCTCATTCTAGAAGAAATGGCGGGGACCCTGGGATTATTCCCCCGGGGAGCCAAGACCAGCGATTTCGCCGTGCTCCGGGACAGCCAGCTTGTGGCGGTCCTGGTGGAAGTGGCCTTTTTAAGTCATCCTAAGGAGGAGGAGGCTTTGGCCACGGAGGATTTTCGGGCCCGGGCGGCCTCGGCCATCGCCCGGGCCATGATCCGGTTTGCCCGTGGCGAACGGGCGAAAGAAGAAACCCCTCCGACGGGAGAAACGGCGCCGGAAGAGCGCGAGGACCAGGCCCCTTCCCCCTGAAGGTTCCGGGTCGGGGATTCGCCGTTTTCCTTTCCGAGCCTTGGGCGGGATATTGCCCATCCTCCGGCCAAGCGCGGGTTGAGGATTTTTCGCCGGGAATCGAAATAAGAAAAACATTCCAGAAAAGACCGACGGATGGAG
>JAAYXC010000349.1 GCA_012516115.1 Bacillota bacterium
ACCCAGGAGCCGTCCGGCGCCCGCCAACGGACCTTCGAGGCATCGATCTCCGGGCAGATGCCGTACATCCCCCAGACCGTACGGAGGATGGCCTTGTCGATCCCCACCCCCCGGAGCAACTGCGGCAACTGGGGGAAGAAACCGTGCTCGTTCTGCATATAGATGTTTACCCGGTAGCCGAGCCGGCGGTAGACCTCGTAATCGTAGACGAGTTGCCGAACGTTCGACTCCTCACCGATGGTGCAGGAAAGGGGTTGGCCGTACCCGCCCGAGGCCAGGCTGATCCGGCCGGGATAGACTTCGTCCACCCAGCGCTTGAACTCGGCGACGAACTTCGGGTCGTTGGCCAAGGCCCATTCCCAGGTCGCGCCTTCGATATGAAACCCCCATTTGAGGTTGGGGTAACGGTCAAGCCGGGCGATGGAACGACGGATAAAATCTTTTAGGCCACCGACGCCGTCCCAGCTCTTCCACCAACCCCAGGCTACATAGCCGCCGTGGTCGTAGCTACAGATGCGCAGTACCGGTTCGTATTCCGTTTGATTCATCCTTCTCTCTCCTCGGTCTACCTTGTTTAGCCGTAGGCTTTCTTTATCTGCACAAAACTCCCGTCCCACAACTCTTCCGCACCACCAGGGTAGGCTCGAAGACAACCCGCCTGGTCGAAACCTCTTCGCCGTTAATGAGCTGTAACAGCATCTTGCAAGCGGTCTCGCCTATCTCGCGCAAGGGTTGCCGGACGGTGGTTAAGGCCGGTTCGACCACCGAGGCGGCCTCGATGTCGTCAAAACCCACCACGGCAATATCTTCGGGGATGCGGAGCCCGCGCTCCTTAATGGCCTGCATGGCCCCGATGGCCAAAAGATCGTTAAAGGCCACCACCCCGTCGGGAGGGTCTTCGCGGTCCAAGAGGCGGAGCATGGCCGCGAAACCTTTCTCCCGGTCGCCGGTATGGTCGACGAGGGTCCGGCCCTGGTAGGACAGACCGTGTTCGCGCATGGCCTGTTCGTACCCTTCGAGCCGTTCCAGGGTCGTGGTGGTGTCGATGACCGGGGTGATGTAGGCGATCTTGGTCCGTCCGGCCTTGATGAGGTGGGCGGTCGTCCGGTAAGTTCCTTCCCGGTTGTTCGTGAAGACGCACGGGATCTCTTCGTCTTCCACGTCACGGTCGATGACGACCAAAGGGAGCTTGTATTTCTTCTTGATCTGGGTAAAGAATTCGGCATCGATGCGGTTCGAGAAAAGAAGGATCCCGTCCACCCTCTTGCTGCTGGCCAGGTTCTCGATTAAGGCCTCTTCCCTCTTCCGGCTGTGGCGGGTCCGGCAGAGCAGGACGCCGTATTCCTGCACGGCCGAGACATCCTCGATCCCCTGGACCATCATGGCGTAGGCCGGCGAGGTGAACTCCGGGATGACCAGGCCGATCAGGAAGGTGCGTTTGGTAGCCAGACTCCGCGCGGTGATGTTAGGCCGGTAACCGAGCTCCTCGATGACCCGTTTCACCTTGGCCATCGTCTCTGCGGAGACGTAAGGGTCACCGTTAATTACCCGGGAAACGGTCTTGAACGAGACACCGGCTTTCTTTGCCACGTCGCGAATGGTTGTCACGTCGAACTACTCCTTTGACACCGCTGTCAGAGAATCTATTCGACGACCGAACCGAAATTCCTTCTCAGCCCGCTAATTTTTTTGTGATCCATTTTCAGGGATATTGGCCCCAGATAATACTTATGAAGACAAGATAGATTGTATTCTGAGCCATCCAAGCCTGCCATCCTCTTACGGACTCCCTTTCCATCCCTTGCGCAGACTCTGACACCGCAAGACAGTACGAAATAGGGATTAACCGAAGGCATGTTAATGAATACGTCACCTATGGACCACAAGAACCGTCGCGTGTCGGAGGCTTGATCGCTGAACTTGTTTCCAAGGCTGAGGTTAAAGCACGGTCGGCCAACTATGGTGAAGAGCAGCGTCCCCCCGGGTGCTCGCTCAATATCAGTTAAGCTCTACTCTAAGAAGATTGCCCCGGCAGAAGTAGAACTTCTGCCGGGTAAGATGAGTTTTTCAGATGATGTAGAACTCGATCTTATCCACCCGGCCCCATTCCTCGGAGTTCTGGGTGGCCTCGATCTTGATCTCCGCACCGTTGGCAATCGCGACGCCCGTGACGGTCCGGCTCGTCAGGGTCGCCGCCACCGGATCCGCACTCCCCAGGTTCTGGTTCGCCGTCCACTGGTCAACCACCGTGCCGCCCACGTACAGCTTGAAGGTGCACGTCCCGTCGTTCTCGTCGAAGTAGTAGACCTTGATGTTATACGTCCCGCTACTCCCGGTAAAGCTACAGACGGCCGTACCCGTCACCCCATATCCGCTTAGCTTAATCAATTGTCCGCCGGAAGCCGCCGAATTGGTATTAACCACGTAATTCGTTAAGGTCATGGCCTCCGCTTCTTTCACCCAGACCGAAGGCGTGACCTCGATCTTGTCCACCCGACCCCATTCCTCGGAGTTCTGGGTGGCCTCGATCTTGATCTCTGCGCCGTTAGCAATCGAAACCCCGGCCTTCGTCCGTCTCGTCAGGGTCGTCGCGTCCGGGTTCGCGCTCCCGAGGTTCTGGTCCGCCGTCCACTGGTCGACTACCGTCCCGTCCACATAGAGCTTGAACGTACACGCCCCGTCGTTCTCGTCAAAGTAGGAGACCTTGATATCATACGTGCCAGAAGTCCCCGAGAAGCTATAGGCCGCCGTGCCGGTAACACCATACCCGCTCAGCTTGATCAGCTTCCCGCCCGAGGCCGCCGAGTTGTCGTTAACCACATAGTTCGTCAAGGCCATGTTCTCCGCTTCCATCGAAATACCGGAGGGAAGAGAAGGAACCGCCTCTGTAGTAAAGCTAAAGCTGTTGTTAGAGGCCGGCGTATCACCGTTGGCGTTATGCGCAATGACCTTCCAGTAGTAAGTGGTAGCATACGCAAGCCCGCTAATCTGCTTTGAGGTCACGTTCCCCACGTCTTGGTTGAAGACCGGACTCGAATAGTCGCTGTTGTCGTCGACCACCAGCGTGTAACTCGTGGCCCCGGAAGAAGTCGTCCAGCTTAAAGTCGGACTGGTGGAGACGCCGGTAGCACCGTTAGCCGGACTCGAAAGATTGAAACTGCCAGGAGGTGAACCACCGGTGGTCCCGTAGGCCAAGGCGACGATGAGGTCGAGGAGACCATACTGGATGGAGATGGAGTGCTCGTTATACCGCCACTGGTTGCTGCCGTCGTTGGCCAGCGGCCGGTCTTCGTACCACGGGTGGACGCTGTTAGGATTTAGGGTGTCCGCCCAGATCGGACCGCAGACCATGAAACCGGGAAGTATAATGCTAGAATTGGGGTTCGTATCCGCGTCCGCGTCAAGCCGGCTGTGCAAATGCACCGGATAGTTGGAACCGATGCCGCAGACAAAACTGATGTCAAACGGATTGACCCCGAAAGTCCACTGCACCGCCTGAATGGCCGCATCCCGATAGACCGTGTCGCCGGTGATCTCATACAACCGATAAGCATCTGCCGCCTTCGAGATGTTAGTCTCGTTGATGCCAAAATTCACGCTGCTGTCGATGGTCTGTACCCCGAACGGCGCCACCAGGCTGTTCCGCCAAAACATCGGCCGCCCCGGCCAAAAGCGAGACGATCTTGCTCTGCCGCGAACCCGCTACCGGATAGTACTCCGCCAGGGCAATCGGCTGCAGCCCCCAGTAGTTCGTCCCCGAGATGGAAATGGAAGAAAGCCCGTCGATATACGAGGCAATCCAGTTCTTATAGGTCGAGTCGTTGGTCAGAAGATAAAGCTGCACCGCCGCCCAGAGCCGCGGATTATTCTGATCCTTGATCGAATAGTTGCCCCCGATTTTGTCGGTATTATTCAAGGCCCAGTTGTAGGCATTGATGGCCGCCGTCCGGCAGGTGTTGGCGAACGCGCTGTCCCGCGAGGCGAAGGCCCGCGCCACCGCCGCCAGGCTCCCGGCCGTCTTCATGGTCGCGTCATAGGTCAGGGCATTGGTCGCGCCGTTCGTTCCCCTGGTATGCCCGACCCGGTCGTCGACGTCGCCACGGATCCCGTTCGTCTCCGCCGTCGGGTACTTCCAGGCATAGTAAGCACCGTTCGGCGCGTCGATGGTATCGTAGCCCCCGCCGCCGGCCCCGGCCGCCGCCTGGATCTTGAGCAGATTCTCCGCCCCCCACCGCTC
>JAAYXC010000350.1 GCA_012516115.1 Bacillota bacterium
CCTCCGGACCTGGCTCCGGGGGGCAAGCGATGAAGGCCTCTCCCGGGCCGCTTCTTACGAAGTCGCCAGGATGAAGGAGATGCAGGCCTTCATCGGGATCCGCGGACCTTATAACATAAACGAGCTCGGAGACGTCCCCGCCGAGCGGATGGCCGCCTACCAGCGCCTCTACGTCCGGCCCATCAACGACATCCGCGTCCCCCAGACCAAATGGTGTATCCTCCGCTATCCCACGCCGGCCCTGGCCCAGCTGGCCGAGATGAGCCTGGAGGTCTTCACGGACTTTTATTACCGCGTCTCCTGCCTCGATTACGCCAAGATGTCCGTGGCCATGGACCGGTTGGTCGAGGTAATGCAGGCCACGGACCGGGTCCGCATCGTCGGCCCCGGGACCGACCTTACCTTTTCCATTAAAGGGATGCCTGCCGTCAAATGCGACGGCCGGATGAACATCCCCGACGGCGAGGTCTTCACCGCCCCGGTCCGCGACTCGGTAAACGGCGTCATCAGGTTCAACACCCCCTCCGAGGAAGGCGGTTTCACCTTCACCGACGTGACGCTGGAGTTCCGTCAGGGGAAGATCGTCCGCGCCACGGCCAACGACACCGCCAGGCTCAACCGCCTCCTCGACACGGACGAGGGCGCCCGCTACGTGGGCGAGTTCTCCCTCGGCGTCAATCCTTATATCGAAAAACCGATGAAGGAAACTCTCTTCGACGAGAAGATCATGGGGAGCTTCCATCTCACCCCCGGCCAGGCCTACCAGGAGGCGGACAACGGGAACCGTTCGGCCATCCACTGGGATCTCGTGGCCATCCAGACGCCGGCCTACGGCGGGGGCGAGATCTATTTCGATGACGTCCTCGTCCGCAAGGACGGTCGCTTCGTGGGGAAGGGCCTGGAGGTCTTGAACCCGGAGAATCTGGGCTAAGAGGAGTTCCGAGCGGAACGCGGAAAGGCGGAAGCGCCCGGGGAGATGGCAGTCCCGGGCCCGGTCGAGATGGCCGAACTCCGGGTCACTTCGGCGGTCCCGGGGGCCTGGGTTTTGGATGGCAAAGTGGCCTTTCACGGAACGCTCGGGCTTGGTCAATGCCTACCCCGAGACCCAGGTCAAGTCCTTGGCAGTCCCTTTCGGCGGCTATGTGGTCATCCCGTAGGCTCGACCCGATCTGAAGGCACGGATCTAGGTCGTGGTGGATGCGGCCCGGGCCATACCGAGCGGAAAAGACGAGGTACAGATCCGGGTCTTACTGGAAGTCTCGGCCGTGGTCGAGACCTAGCCCATCCGGGGCGCTTAGGTACCGATTCCGGCCGCGCGGAGCAGGGCCATGGTGGCTACTCCGGTCAGCACGGTCCAGAAGAGGTTTCGCGTCCGCCAGGCCACGAAGGCCGTCGGCAGCGCGGACAGGGCATAATCCGACCGCAGACGGACAGCGCGGCCTTCCACCGCCAGACTCTGGGCGGCCAGGGCGGCCAGGATGGCGGTGGGGAGAAACGAGAGCCACCGTTCAAGCCATCCCGGGAGACGGAGGCGGGTTAAGACGGCCATGGGCAAATAACGCGGGAGGAAGGTCACCAGAGCCATGGCCAGATAAAGGGGAAGGAGCATCCGGAAGGTAAAAGACCCTTTCATCGGCGAAGCATCCCGAGGCCGGCGGCCAAGAGCGCCGCGGAGATGAGGTTCCAGTTGCCCGGTAAGACGGAGGCACCGACCAGGGTAACCACCACGGCCAGAGCGGCCACGGCGGACTCCCCGGCTTCGGTAAGCCGGCCGGCCAGAAGACCGATGAACATGGCCGGGAGGGCAAAATCGAGCCCTAGGGCCGTCGGGTTCGGGAGCAATCCCGCCAGCAGGTTCCCGGTAAAGGTGCTCAGCGTCCAGGCCGCCTGGGCCGTGCTGTTTAAGGCCACCATCTCCGCGTAAGAAGGGTCGAGCCCCGCCTGATAGGCGGCAGAGTGGAGGGCAAAGCTCTCGTCGGTGAGCTGGTGCGCCAGCGCCAGCAGGCGGCCCGGACCGTAACGGCGTAAATGCGGCGAGAGGGCCGCACTCATCAAAAGGTGGCGGAGGTTGATGAAGAAGGTCGCGGTAGTAATGGGGATAAACCCTGCCCCCTGGCGGAGCATGGCCACGGCCATAAACTGGGCCGACCCGGCGAAGACGAGAAGCGACATGCCTAAAACCGCGCCGGGCGTAAGCCCCGCCTCCCGGGCCAGCAGGCCGAAGGCCAGACCGAGCGGGAGGTAACCTAAGACGATCGGGACCCCGCGTTTTACGCCGCGAAGAATGTCGGCCACCGCAGGCATGCGTACCTCCAAGGAACGAAAGATGAAGTGGCCCGGGCGAAAACAAAGTTTAAAATAATAAAAGCAAGATTGCTTGTGATCTAGATGAGAAAAATGATTATCGAACAAAAAATAGCAAAAAAACAAATATATACTGAATCAAAATGGTTTTTACCTCTTAGCGATCTTGCTTGGCGAAGATCTCTCATTCGGCCAGTATATAAACCTTGACCTTCCGCTTACCGTACATGATGGCCTCCCGATAGGTATCGAAGCAGAGGTCGATCCGCTTGCCTTTGATGGCCGATCCTGTATCCAGCGCGGTGGCAAAACCGTAACCCTCAACGTACAATCTGGTGCCGAGGGGAATGACCCGCGGATCCACCGCCACCACACCGTAGGTGGCCCGGGCGCCGGTCCGGGTGATCCCTTTGGCGTTGATCCCGCAGCTCTCCGGCCCGGGATCATAGCCGGTGGAGATCATCTCTAAGACCTTGGTATAACGGACCACCTGGCCGCGGGAGGTGACGAAACTACGGATCACCGGACGGGTACCCAGGGCCACGAGCCGCCTCTCCGGCGACTGCAACCAGCGGGTGGAAAGGATCTCCCGCCGGTATACCTTGCCATCCTCCAGCCATAAGCGCGCCCCCCGTTCCACCAGACCCGGTCGGCCCTCGTCGAGCACCCTGCGTACTCCATAGTCGAGATTGGGGTCCTTGCGTATCACCACATTGGGCGGGACTTTCTCCCGGTAATGAACTTCTTTGCTCTCTACCCGGACCACGCGGACGGTCACGCCCGGTTTAACCTCCTGGCCGAGGTCCGGACTCACCCGGTCGTATGGGCCCAGTTGGATCTGGCAGGCGCGCAAGAGATGCCTCACCGGCCGGGCAATGGTCCTTACTGTCTGCCGGGTGCCACCGACGACGAGTTCGACCGGGAAGGCCCGTTCCACCTTGATGGTGAGGCCTTCCTCGATGTGGGTTGTGGGGGCCGGTGTGACCTTATCTCCCCCGCGAAGGAAAACCCCGGTCTCCCGGAGAAGGTCGCCCACCCGCGCCGCCCGGGTCCGGACCACCATGGCCTTGCCGTCCACCACCAAACAGACCCGGTCCACGGCCGCCAGGTACCTGCCGAAACCAAGACCGACAAGGCCCAGGGCCCCCACGACCACGAAAAGTCGTTTCTTTTGGGCAAAAATCCGACGGAGGCGTTCCATGACCCCACCTCCTTCCGGTCTTTTTCGCCCTCGGCCAATGAAAATCCTGCTCATCCGGTGGTCTAACCCTCCTCCGCTGGGAGCCGCGTCCGGAGGCGAACCTCCGCTCCCAATTCCTCGGCCAGCCGTCGACAGGCCTCCACGTCCAGGCCCTCGGTCTCCACCACCGTCGCCACGACCCGCGGGATGTATTTTTTGGCCTCCCGGAGAAAAGACAACACGGCCGGAAAGGCCTTCTTCCCGTAACGAGAACGACAGAGCCGATTATAGGTCTCCGCGTCCGGGGCATTGAGACTCACCGAAACGGTATCGATGATCCCGGTAAAGAGGGGCAAGATGGGCCGGCCGTTGAGGAGATCTCCCAACCCGTTGGTGTTAAGCCGCAGGGGCGCACCACGGCCATGGAGGGCCCGCGCCACTTCAAGCAAAACCCCCAGGCGGCAGGTGGGTTCACCGAACCCACAAAAAACGATCTCCCGGTAGCGGGCGGGATCCCCTACCGCCGCCAGGACCTCGGCGGCGCTCGGTTCACGGGCCAGCCATAGATCGTAGCCACCCACTCCGTGGGCATAGTTACGAATACAGAACGAACAGCGATTCGGACAGGCATTGGTGAGATTAAGGTAGAGCACGCCCTCGAGTTCATAGGCGATCTGCCTCCGGTCTCCGGCCGGAAGCCGCCGGGAAAAAGCGAAGATCCGCTCGGCGTTCTCCCAGACGATCCAGGCCATGTCTGCGGGGGGGAGGCTATGGAGTTCGGCCAGGGCTTCCAGGTTGTACCGGACGAGCGCCGGTTCGTTACGCTCCCCCCGGTGGGGATGGGGGGCCAGGTAAGGCGCATCGGTCTCGGTGAGAAGGGCGGCCATCGGGAGCGAACGGGCCACCTCTTTGGGCCGGACGGCGTTCTTGAAAGTGATGGGGCCGGCAAAAGAAAGACCGAAACCCATGGCAAAGGCCGTCCGCGCGGTCTCGAGGCTCCCCGAGAAACAGTGCATGCCCCCGCCCACCTTCTCCGCGCCCGTTTCCCGGAGGAGGGCCAGGGGCTCGGCGTGGGCCTCCCGGGCATGGATCACTACCGGGAGACCGAGCTCCACGGCCAGCGTTAACTGGGCGCGGAAGGCCTCCTGCTGGACGGAACGGGCCGGACGATCGTAGTGGTAGTCGAGGCCGATCTCGCCGATGGCCACGACTTTCTCCCGGCCGGCCAGGACCCGGAGTTGCCGCCGGGCTTCTTCGTTCCAGGTGGCGGCCTCATGGGGGCTTACCCCTACCGCCGCCCAGACGCTCGGGTAACGCTCGGCCAGTTCCACGGCGGCGGCGGAGGAAGGCAGGTCGTAACCGGTGACCACCATCCGGGCCACCCCGGCCGCCTCGGCCCGGGCTATTACCGCCGGGAGGTCATCGGCAAAGGCCGGGTCGTTGAGATGGACGTGGACGTCGATAAGACGCATGGCCCTCTACCTTACCTTGCTTCCTTCACCGATCGGCCGCTCGGGCACGACCAGGGCCAATTCTCCGGCGTCGTTAGACGCGGCAAGCAACATCCCTTCGGAGAGAATCCCACGGAGTTTGGCCGGCCGCAGGTTGGCCACGACCACGATCTCCCGACCGACGAGGGTGGCCGGGTCGTAATGCTCGGCAATCCCCGCCACGATCTGACGCTCTTGGCCGCCGAGAGAGACGGTCAGCCGGAGGAGTTTTTTCGCCCCCTCTATCCGTTCGGCGGCCAAGACTTTGGCCACGCGGAGGTCGATCCGGGCGAACTCCTCGATGCCTATTTCCGCCGCCGGGGCCGGTTCGGCGGCCTTCGGCGAAGGGGGAGCCGCTTCCACCGGGGGCCCTTCTTTTTCCGCCGTTGGTTTTATCTCGATCCGCGGGAAGATGGGTTCCCCTTTCCGGACCCTCGTCCCCGGTGGTAACCCACCCCAATGCCGCTCTTGCCAGGCCCGGGCCGGATCCCCATCCAGTCCTAATTGGTGCCAGATCTTGCCCGGTGTCTCGACCAAGAAAGGCGTCAAGGCAATGGCCACGATGCGCAGGACCTCGGCCATGGTATAGAGGACGGTTCCGAGGCGTTCCCGATCGCCGGGCTCTTTGGCCAGGCGCCACGGCGCCGCCTCATCGATATACTTATTCGTCCTCCCCACCAGTCTAAAAACGGCCGCCAGCGCATCGCTCAACTCCAGCCGGTCCATGTGCCCGGCCATGGCGGCGATACTTTCCGCCGCCGTTTGTTGGATTTCTTGTTCCAGCGGCCCATAAGGTCCGGGGGCCGGGATGACCCCGCCGGCGAACTTCTCGATCATCGAGACCGTCCGGTGGAGGAGGTTGCCGAGGTCGGTGGCCAGGTCGGTATTGATCCGCAGGATTAAAGCCTCTTCCGTATAATAACCGTCGGCGCCGAAGGGGAGCTCCCGCAGCAGGTAATACCGGACGGCATCCAGGCCGTAACGGTCGATGAGGACCAGCGGGTCGACGACGTTCCCCTTGGACTTCGACATCTTGCCGCCTTCGAGAATGAGCCACCCGTGGCCGAAGACCCGCTTGGGCAGGGGTAGTCCCAGGGCCATGAGGAGAATGGGCCAGATGATGGTATGGAAGCGGACGATCTCCTTTCCCACCAGATGGACATCGGCCGGCCAGAAACGCCGGAAAAGTTCGGTCTCCTCCGGGTAACCCAGGGCGGTGATGTAGTTCGAGAGGGCATCCAGCCAGACGTAGACCACGTGCTTGGGATCGAAGGGGACCTTGATCCCCCAGTCAAAAGTCGTCCGGGAGACGCAGAGGTCCTCGAGACCCGGCCGGAGGAAGTTATTGATCATCTCGTTCTTGCGCGAGACAGGCTGGATGAATTCCGGGTTGGCCTCGATATGGGCAAGCAGCCGGTCCGCGTACTTCGAAAGACGGAAGAAATAACTCTCTTCCCGCACGCGTTCCACCGGTCGGCCGCAGTCCGGGCATTTGCCCTCCACCAGTTGTCGGTCGAGCCAGAAGGACTCGCAGGGCGTGCAGTACCAGCCCTCGTATTCGCTCTTGTAGATGTCGCCCTGTTCGTAGAGACGGCGGAAGATCTCCTGGACCCCGCGCTCGTGCCGCGGCTCGGTGGTCCGGATGAAGTCGTCGTTGGAGATGGCGAGCCGCCGCCAGAGCTCTTTGATGCCGGCCACGATCTGGTCCACGTATTCCTGGGGTTTCTTCCCCTGGGCCTCGGCCTTGCGCTGGATCTTCTGCCTATGCGCGTCGGTGCCGGTGAGAAAATAAGTCTCATCCCCGATCAATCGGTGGTAGCGGGCCAGGGCGTCGGCGGCCACGGTGGTATAGGCGTGGCCGATGTGCAGATTATCGCTGGGATAATAGATCGGTGTGGTAATATAAAACTTGCCCATTTTCTCCCTCCTCCAGAAATTCTCCTCTTTATTTCGCTTTATGTAGGCGGATGGCGAAAGGACGAAGGTATTTGGCTTAAAGCCTGATCCCGGAAGTATTTTCGGATAAAACACCGATCGGTTTAGGCTTTCTAACTGTCTTCGCTCTCCTTATGCCGGGTGACCGGCGGCGAATTCGTCATTTTTTAGTATTTAGTATAAAACCGTTTTTCGCCATGGGGAAGCAGAAAAAAGAAAAAACCCCCTCATCGGGGCGAAAAGTCTTCCGTGGCAAGAGCCCAATGTCTTGCCCGCAGGAGGGAAATCGGGATACGCATTGGCTAAAATCTAGATTTATCAGATCTTGATGCCTATGGCCATAGCCGTGGCCAGCGACTCACCGCCGATCCGGAACGGTGCCATCCCCTCGGTTTTTTCGCTGGTGGACCCGAACCCCTTCCTTCCCTTTATCGCCATTTATGTAATAAGCGTGGAAGACATTCGCCGGGATAATTTCACTATATACCAGGTTTACCACCTTTGTCAAGTAAAAAGCCAGGCATTTCCTCTTATTTTCTCGTTCTTACGGCCTCGGATTCTTATTGACTATGCCTGGAAGTATAGGTATAATGTTCTTGTCGACGTATGTCGAATTTTGCCGAAAGAGAGGGGGGACAAAGCCATGATGAAATCGACCGGGATCGTCAGGAAGGTTGATGAGCTGGGACGGGTCGTCATCCCGATCGAGCTCCGGCGGACTCTTCAGATCGAGGAAAGGGATGCCTTGGAGATCTACGTCGACGGCGAGAAGATCATCCTCAAGAAGTATGAACCGGCCTGCATCTTTTGCGGGAACGCCGAAGGCGTCAGGAGCTTCAAGGAGAAGAACATCTGCCGGGAATGCCTCGAAGAAATGAAGAGCGTGTCCTAACAGTCTATTCGGAAAAGTATAAATCAGCTGACTTATCGTCTTAGAATCTTGTTCGTCCCAGGAGAGGCACCACCACTACTCTCGCTGGGACGTTTTTTTCTTCGCCAGATAGTGACGGTATAACTCGTTATTGGCCCATCCCGTTTCTTTTGCCACGCGCCGGATGGCCTCCCGTAGACTTTCCCCGTTTTGTCGGTACTTTTCGATCCGCGCCACTGCCTCCTCCACGCTTATAGCCGCCCTGCTTGTTTCCTTCTCGCGATCCCGGCCCGCGACCACCAGGGTGATCTCGCCGCGTACCGGATTGGTGCCGAAATGGGCCGACGCGGCGGCCAGACTGCCTCGCCAGAACTCTTCGTAAAGTTTGGTGAGTTCCCGCGCCACCACCACCTGTCTTTCCCCGCCCCATGCGGTCGAGAGGTCGGCTAGAGTTCGGGCCAGGCGGTGGGGAGCCTCGTAGAGGATCAGGGTGGCCGGTTCGGCAGCCAGGCGGGCGAGAAGCTCTGTCCTCGGCTTGCCTCGCCGGGGCAGAAAACCGATGAAATGAAG
>JAAYXC010000351.1 GCA_012516115.1 Bacillota bacterium
CATCGGCGGGACCTTCATCGCCGTGGGGGAGGGGGCCAGATTCGAACTTCGTCCGAGCGAAGGTCTGATCCACCGCCATCTCAAGATCTTCGGCAGCTGGTACTCGACCATGGCCGAGGGCCGCGAAGTCCAGGAACTGATCGTGACCGGGGCCATCGATCCGGTGGCCGTCGTCACGCACCGGGTGGGCCTGGAGGAGGTCCCCCGGGCCCTGGTCAGGTTCGCCTCCTGGGAAGAGGGGGTGCTGAAGACGGTGGTGGTGATGAAAAAATAACTCACCCTCGTCCTTCGGGCACCACCTCTCTTCGATCGAAGAGAGACCTGTTAAGGGGGTAAGAAACGGGAGTTCAGGGCCGCAAGGCCCTTCCCCTGCTGTAGCGGCGGGTTTTAACCCGCCGCGAACAGGACAACGATCGCCAACCCACCGAACCCACCGTCGCCATACCGTTCGCGGGGGCCTGAAGACCCCCGCTACAACATGGGAAGCCCTACGGGCTTCAACTTACCCCCCAGGTTCTGCGGATCTTACCCTTCTCTTCGAACAAAGGGCCGGGGGTGAGTTCCGGCAGAACCTCGGGGTATGTTTGTGATTAAGGGGGGATAGACAGTATGCGGCTCGGCGCGGCGCTCTCCAAGACTTATGAGGACCCGGAGGTCTGGGCGGCCGACCTGCAAAGAGGCGGCTATACCGCAGCCGTCTGGCCGCTGGGGGACGAGGCGGATGAAGAGACCGTCCTGGCCTTCGCCCGCGCGGCCGAGAAGGCCGGGATCGTCATCGCCGAGGTGGGCGCGTGGAGCAACCCCATCGGTCCGGATGAGCGGGTACGTAAAGAAGCCATCGAGTTCTGCCGGCGGCGACTGGCCCTGGCCGACCGGATCGGCGCCGTCTGTTGTGTCAACATCGCCGGTTCCCGCGGCGGGAAATGGGACGGACCGCACCCGGAAAACCTCACCCAGGAGACCTTCGATCTCATCGTCGAGACCGTGCGGGCCATCATCGACGCGGTGAAACCGACCCGAACCTGCTATACCCTCGAACCCATGCCCTGGGTTTATCCGCACACGGTCGAGTCTTACCTGGCGCTCATTGCCGCCATCGACCGGCCGCGCTTTGCGGTGCATCTTGATCCCGTGAATCTCATCTGGAGCCCCGAAAGATTTTACACCAACGGCGCTTTGATCGAAGACTGCTTTGCCAGGTTGGGGCCTTATATCAAGAGCTGCCACGCCAAGGACATCGTCCTCCGGGAGGACCTCACCGTCCATCTGGAAGAGGTTCGGCCGGGACTCGGCGGGCTCGATTACCGCGCCTATCTTTGGTCCCTTGCCGGGATGGACCCGGACCTGCCGCTTATCATCGAACATTTACCGACGGAGGAGGACTACGCCGCGGCCGCCGGTTATATCCGCGGCCTAGCCGGGGAGTTGGGTGTGCCCTTGCGTTAATAGTTTCTCGGTTGGGAAATAAACGGGGGTCGGGTGGAAGACGAGCGTTCCCGGCCGTTCCGGCCGCTAGTGGCCAGGCCGGATGAGAAGGTCGAACGGTATCACTACGTGCTCAAGAGCGGATGCGGGTTGAGGATCTCCAGCTTGAGGCCGCCGAGCGGCTGGAGAAAGCTATCGCCCTTTATTCGGCAGTGGCCCGGCAGATCACCTGGTTGACCTACCAGGCGCGGGAGACACCGGAAGCCCCTTGTACGGTTGTCTTTGAAGAGAAGGTCTGGCAGACGCTTTACTGTCTGGTTAACAATACTGGCAAACCGCCCAAAAAGCCCCCTACGCTCA
>JAAYXC010000352.1 GCA_012516115.1 Bacillota bacterium
CCAGGCCATGGAACTTTACGTAGCGCACCTTAACCGGGGCGAAGGTTATCTCCTCCCGCCCTCCTTTCCCCTCTTTCTGTTCGTAAACCGGCTCCCAATTCTCTCCGTCGGGTGAGACCAGGATCCGATAATGCTTTCCGTAAGCCACCTCCCAATCGATGACCACCCGGGCGATCTCGTATTCCTTGCCTAGATCGACGATGAGCCACTGGTCGTCTGCATACTTGGTCGACCAGCGGGTCTTGGGATCGCCGTCGTTTACGTAGGCGGCGAGATGCCCAGTGCTCTCGATGGTGGAGGCCTTGACCGGCTTGAGCAAGGCCAGGTTATCCTTCTCTTCATCCACGACGAAGACGCGGAATGAGGTCTCCACCGCCTGGCCCGCTTTATCCATGGCCTTGACGGTAATGACGGTCTCGCCGGAGGCGTCCGGCGCGAAGCGCAAGTCGAGCAGGCTCTCCTCCCGAGGCTCCACGGTGACGAGTTCGGGGTTGGTATTCCCCACCACACTGAACCTCAGGTCGGTCCCGTCTTCCTCGTCGTAGAAGACCTTCCGCAGATCGACGTAGGCAGGGATGGGCGCGGCGTTTAGGCCCACGCTGAGCGAGGGGATGGGAGACTTGACGGAGGGGAGACGATCGATCTTTTCGCTCTTCAAGGTGACGAGCTCCGGATAGAGTTCGCGAACCAGGCGCATGCCCGGGGCGGCGTCCGCCACCCCGCCGTGACCGTCGTGGCCGGTCCAGGTCCAGGCCAGGGCACCGATATAACCGGTCTCGATGGCCCACCGGTAGGCCTGGGTCGGGGCAAGGGGGGGCTTGGGCCGAAAGCCCCGGCCGAGGTCGACGATCCCCTTGGCCGGGAACTCGCCGATGAGGAGGGGTTTATCGAGCTGCCAGTAGGAGGCCGGATGATGGAAAGGAGAGGTCCGCTCGTCGAAGTGCGGCGGGTAATAGTGGACCTGGTAGAAGGCGAGGGTGCCCTGGTGGTCGCCGCCGGCGGCGATGAGTCGGTCGTCGCGATAGTAGTTCGTCATCCCGTCGACGTCGGTCAGGACGAGAAAACTCCAGCTGCCGTTGGTCACCTTGGCTCCGGGGGCCTCCCGGTGGATGGCGCCGGCGATGAGGTTCACGAACTGCTGGACGTATTTCATCTTGGTCCGGACCGGCGTCCAACCGAAGGTATCCGTCATGCCCTCGGGCTCGTTGCAGACCTCCCAGGCGAAGAGGGCCGGGTGGGCTCGCAAGGCACGCACGACGGGAACGAGGGCGTTTTCGATATAAGCGCGGGTGTATTCTTCGTCCTCGATCAATTTCTTGTTGGCGTTGAGGTCGACCCCCGTCTGCCGCTGGAGCATGTCGAAGGACCAGAGGCACATGATAATGCCGATGCCCCTTTCGTAGGCCAGGTCCAGGGCCCGCCGCATGGTGGCGATGGCGTGCGGGGAGATCCCGATGACCTTGCCGTCCGGGCCGTAGGTCGGCGTCTCACTGCCGTTGGTATGAAGCCACCAGCGCAGGGCGTTGCCGCCGGCGGAGGCTATTTCGTCCAAAGCCCGGCGAAAGGCGGCTTCATCGAAATTCTCTAGGTCGTGGGCGAAATCGATCCAGGCCAGGTTCATGCCGGACAAGAAGATCTCCTGGCCCCGGTGGCTCAGTCCTTTCGGTCCGACGGGCGAAGCGAGGGAAAAGGCGGCGATGAAGAGGGCCAAATTCAGTATGGCCAAAAAACGAAGAAATGACTTCTTCATCCGGGTGCCTCCTTTTTCGAGTCGTGATACATTTTAGTGAGAGGTATGCAGGCGAGAAAAGGGAGCGATCGATGATCCGGTTTAGTTAATATTATTCTACACTTTAGGCATTTTTCCTACATATCTTTAGCCAAAATTATTGGAAGAAAATATGGCTACAGACTGCAGATTTAAATAAAATCCCTGCTTACTTTGGAGTGCGGAGAGAGGGCTATTAAAGGGATAACGAGCGGCTATAGCCATCGGTTGCCTCCCAAAAACTTAGGAAAATGAGTGCTATAAATTTAAACTATATTTACAATCGTGTTTTGATAGACTGCCGGAACATCGCTTGCGCACTCCGTGCGCGCTTCAAACCCGATTTCCGTTGGGTTGACCGGCGCCCCGGAAACGGCTCCCCCCGCCGTGCCGCGCAGAAGGTAGAAGAGAAAC
>JAAYXC010000353.1 GCA_012516115.1 Bacillota bacterium
AACCATCACCCACCCGGCCTTATACCCTGGATACCGTGTCGCCCCTCGCACGGGGGCGTGGATTGAAACGCCGAGGAGGGCGGCACCCATCAACCTCGACGGGCATGGTTGCCTTTCGCGTGGGGGCGGGGATTGAAACGGAAGTTCGACGTCGCGGGAGCAGCCGTCAAGGCTGCGAGTCGAATGGGATGAAAGTCCCCTGTCAACAGTTGACCGGTTCGGTTGACTAGCATATCCGGAACGTGGTGAGGTAACAAGCCACGGTGCCCGGATGTAGAAGCCACCGCGGCCTCACATCGCGCAGAGGGTGTGAGGTCGGAACAGCCAGGGTGGCGAGCAAAGCTGAAGGCCAGAAGGACGAATACTGCAGCCCCGAGATTGACTCCCTTCTGAAGCTGTTGAAGGAAGTTGCACGAGCTGACCCACTCGTGACATGGAGAAAGCTGAGACTCCGCGGGAAGAAACGGTCATGAGCACCGCGGAGGCGACCGGGGTATGGGTTCCGGCATCCAGAGAAAGATTCGCAGAGATAACGACGGGAAATTCCTACTGCCGGCTGGGATGGAATAACCAGCAAAGACCCGTCTTATAAAAGGACCTGAAGGAGACGTGGAGCTTTAGGAATAGCACATGAGATCGTAGTAGCGATAAGATAATGGGTAATGCCGTATCAAGTACGGGGAACCGTACTTCAAGCGGGGTAACGCCCCGCAAGAGCGAGGGATCTCTGGGCACTTGGGAGTTCGATTAGGCAATGGCCTCATCGGGCGAAAAGCACGGGTGGGACCTATTCACCGGTTTTTCTCCCCTGGGCCGCGAGGATCAAACGGGCCACCTTCTCCCCGGAGAGGAGCATGCCGCCGAAGATGGGACCCATGCGGTATGAACCGAAGACGGCATTGGCGCACATGCCGGCCACGTATAGACCCGGGAAGACCTCGCGGGTATTCTCCAGCGTGGCCTTCTCGGCCCGCTCGGCCCAGAGGGAACCTTCCCCCTGGATGCGGCCGTCCGGCGTGGGGAGCCTGACGCCGCCCTTTTTTTCCACCACCCTGACCACCTGGGCCTCGTGGCCTGTGGCATCGATGACGTGGCGGGCCTGGAGGGCCAGAGGATCCACGTGGAGCCCCCCCATCTCCACTGCCGTCCAGTTCACCACCAGTCCGGCGACCCGTCCTTCCCGCATTATCACGTCTTCGGCACTTAGTCCGTTGAAGACCTTGGCCCCCGCCTGGACGGCACGGCAACAGATGGCCGTCACGGCCTCCACGGCATCGGCGGTGAAATATCCATCACCATAGGGCGTGGTCCTGACGTGGAAGCGGTCTAGGACGGCCTTCCCGGCCTCCTGGATCACGATTTCGTTGAACATCATCCCTCCACCCCACATTCCCCCGCCCACGCTGAGTTTACGTTCGAAGACGGCCACACGTAGGCCCGCACGGGCTAGGTCGTGGGCCGCCACGAGACCGGCCGGACCGGCGCCCACTACGGCCACGTCCAGATCCAGGCAGGAGAGCAACTTGGCCGTGAACCTCTCAATGATGGCCCGCGAGATCATCCGTTCACCCAAGATCATCCTCAGAACCTCCCCGCTATGGTTTGCGTTTTTATGTTTTGAACCCAGATTTCGAACTCCTTAAACAAACGAACGCCCAGCTAAAAGGGGAAATGTCTTTCAACGAATGGGTGACAACCTAAGAACGACAAGGGATGAAATCGATCATACCCGGATGAGTCCGGAGGAAAGAGATCGAGGTATTCCCACGAAACGGCCGATATTGGGGATGAAACGGGAGCGCCATCCCGTTATAGTGTAGTTGAAGAAAAAAACCAACACAAAAACGCGGAAAGGGGCGCTCCCATGACCAAGCGTAACAAAAAAGAGAGTAAGAAGCAACGGATAAAGGAGCGCGTCCGACCAGGGATGGTTGTCAAGGTTCAGTAAATCGTTTAGGGAACTTGGCGCAGAAAAAGAACCCACCCGGGCCTTGAGCGAAGTCGTCCAAGCCCTCCGGCAAGGGTTGGGCGAAAACCTGGTGGCCGTGGTGTTATTCGGCTCATGGGCGCGGGGCGAGGCAGGGCCGGAAAGCGATTGGGATCTCTTGGTACTGGCGCATGGTCTAAAGCCTTTACCGCGTCATTTCCGGCTCAAAACAATGCTGCCCGAGGCGTGGCGCGGCCGGGTCTCGATCTTGGCCAAGACACCCTCCGAGTTTACGGCGCGACCGGCCGAGCTTTATCTGGATATTGCCCTCGACGACGTGGTACTGTACGATACCGACGGTTATATTACCCAACGCCTGGCGTACTTGCGGGATTTGATCGCCCGGCACGGTTTGCGGCGGGAGAGGATCGGGCGGGAGATGCCGTGGAATTGGCGGCAACCTCCCGGATCTTCGTGGGTATTGGAGTGGGAGGATAGGAGATGACCGGTGGGCAAGACGCGGCCTATCGCTTGCGCATGGCGGAAGGATTTCTGGAGGAGGCGCGCCAGGATGTAGAGTTGGGGCGTTGGCGGTCGGCGGGTGATAACGGTCAACCGGCCGTGGAGAACGCGGCCAAGGCGGCCTTGGCGCTCGTGGGACCGGTGGGGCGGACGCACAACCCGGCCGTCCTGCTACGCCAAGCATTGGTGGAAGGCCGCTTCGCCCCGCGGTATATTGACCTTGTACGGCGCTTGGCGGAAAAGGCCGAATTGCTGGGGGTGGATGTCCACGACCGATTACGGAGACGAGGTAGGCGGGCGGACGCCGTGGGAACTCTTTGATGAGGCCGATGCCCGGCAGACTCTGGCCTTGGCGGAGGAAGCCGTCGCGCTGGCGCGGACGATCATCAAGGAGGTAGTGGACGACAGGGGATAAGTGGGAG
>JAAYXC010000354.1 GCA_012516115.1 Bacillota bacterium
CCTGGGGCGTCTCCATACCGCGGCCCGGACGGCCGAAGTCGTCCGTCTGGCCCGTTCGGCCGGGGTGGCCCGGGTCAACCTCGATCTCATCTACGGACTGCCCGATCAGACCCCGGCCCATTGGGAAGAAACCCTCGCCTTCGCCCTTTCTTTGTCGCCGGACCACCTCTCCCTTTACGCCCTGGAACTCCATCCGGGTACGCCCTTGGCCGCGGCGGTGGAAGAAGGAAGGCTCTTCCTGCCGCCGGAGTAAGAGGTCGCGGCGATGCTGGAGATGGCCATGACGGTTCTCCCCCGGGCCGGTTTTTCTCAATACGAGGTGGCGAGCTTCGCCCGTCCGGGTGCCGAGTGCCGACATAACCTCAACTACTGGCGACGGGGACCCTATCTGGGGCTGGGGGCGGCGGCCCATTCCTTTTTCGGCGATAGACGGTGGGCCAACCACCGCGATCCCGATTCCTATCTAGCGGCCTTGGCCCGGGGGGAATCGCCGGTGGCCTTTCGTGAAGAGATCGGACCCTGGAAGGCCTTGATGGAAACGATGATGCTCGGCCTGCGGCTTATGGAAGGACTTTCCTGCGCCGCCCTTTCTTCCTTGACCGGCCTCTCGGTGGAAGAACTCTTCGGCGCGACCTTGGCCTTCTTGCACGCGGAAGGACTCATCGGTTTGGAGGGAGGTTTTCTTCGTCTTACGCCCCGGGGAATTCTTTTCGCCGATTACGTGGTGCGCCGTTTGGTCCAAAGTCTCCCGGAGGAACTCCCCGCCCCTTGACAAGGGGGGAAAGGCCGTGTTATTTTTTAGATGACCATTAGCACTCTCAATATGAGAGTGCTAACAAGGCAGGTGAGAGCGATGGCGCAAGGGATCATGGACGAGCGCAAGCGGCGGATCCTGAAGGTCATCACCGACGACTACATCGCCTCCGCCGAGCCGGTCGGTTCACGCACCATCGCCCGGAAATACGATTTAGGCCTTAGTCCCGCCACCATTCGGAACGAAATGGCCGATTTAGAAGAAGAAGGTTATCTCGAGCAACCGCATACCTCGGCCGGGAGGATCCCCTCGCATCGGGGGTATCGTTATTACGTCAACGAACTCATGGAGCGGAGGCGCCTCCAGCCGGAAGAGATCGAGCGGATCGTCAAGGGAATGTCCGCGCGGAAGCGGGCCATCGATCACTTGATCCACCAAGCGGCCCGGGTATTGGCCCAGTTTACCCATTACCCCTCGCTAATCCTGGCCCCCGATAAGCAACACGCGGTGATCAAGCACGTGCGTTTGGTGCGGTTGGGCGAGCGAAGCGTGCTTCTGTTGTTCGTGACCAATACCGGGCAGGTGGAGAGCAAGGTCATCGATTGTTATCCCGACTTGAACGACTTTGACCTGGATAATCTCTCCGGGTTGCTCAATATGCGCCTTTGTAACCGACCGGTCGTGGAGATCAAGACGACCATGGAAAAAGAGCTCGGCCCCGAGCTCCGCTGCCCGCCCGAGCTTTTCCGTCGCACGCTGGAGGCCCTTCTCGAGGCCGTTCGGAACGACACCATCGAACAGGTGATCACCGACGGCACGGCTCAGATCCTGGACCAGCCGGAGTTCGCCGAACGCGAACGTTTCCGACCACTCCTCGATCTCTTCGAGGAGGAGCAGGCCCTCTATCGTCTCCTTACCGAGAATGCCGGGCCGGGGAAGGTGAGGGTCACGATAGGGGAGGAGAATAAAGAGGAGGCCGTCCGGAACTGCAGCGTGGTAACGGCCACCTACGAGGCCGGTCCCCGGGCGGTGGGGATCATCGGTGTCCTCGGCCCGACCAGGATGGACTACGCCAAGGTCCTGGCGACGGTGGAGTTCATGGCCTCGCATCTAAGCCGGCTCTTGGGCGAGCTTACCGGAAACTAAGACCAAATGGATGATGATTTTTCTTCCGGGGTGCGGATAACTAAGAATATAATAATGGCAAGATTCTTCGAGACCGCGCCGGGAGAAAGAAAGGACGTATCCAGTTGTGGCGGCCCTGATCGCGGAGAGCGAGCTTGGGCCGCCTGCATGATGTTCCTCGGTTTTTGGCTGGACGCCTTCTCGGGAGCGATTTTTTGGCCTTTGGCGTCGTGGGAAGTTTTGTAAAACGAAAAAAAAGGATGTGACGGGATTTGGCCGAAGAAAAGCAAGACCAGTTCCCCGGGGTTCCGGAAGAACCGGAAGGGGAAGTGATCGAGATAAAGGAAGTACCCGTCTCTCCGGCCCCCGAAGGGAGTATACCGGCCGCGACAGAAGAAGGGGAGGAGACGGTCGTACAGGGGGAGGTGCCTTCCGCGGGTGAAAGCGAAGAAGATGGTCTGGCCCGGCTCGAAAGGGAACTCGCCGCCGAACGGGAAGCACGTCGGGCCGCGGAGGAACGTGCCCTCCGGTACCGGGCCGACTTCGAGAACCTGCGTCGGCGGACGCAGCTCGAGGCCGAAAACCTGCGGGAAAGGCTTCTGGGGGAGATCGTCCTCTCCCTCCTTCCCGTCCTCGACGACATGGAACGGGCGCTGGCCGCGACCGGAACGGAAGCCCCACCGGGTTGGGCCGCGGGTCTGGAACTCGTTTACCGACGTTTCCTGGCCGTGCTCAAGACCCAGGGCGTTGTACGGCTTGAAACCGTCGGCCAGCCCTTCGATCCGCAGAAACACGAGGCTATCGCCAGGGTGGAAGATTCCGGTCAACCGGCCAATACCATTGTGGAGGAATTCCGGGCCGGTTACGCCCTGGGCGAGCGTGTAATCAGACCGGCCTTGGTGAAGGTCCAGGTCTAAGGATCCATGCTCCAGACGGGGTGGAAGAGAAAAGGAAGGCCGAACGCAAAAAAAAGCAACGATGGGGCCGAGACTAGGAGGTAAGCTTCGCGATGGCAAAGGGTAAAGTGATCGGTATTGACTTGGGGACGACCAACTCCTGCGTGGCGGTGATGGAAGGCGGGCAGCCGGTGGTCATCCCCAACGCCGAAGGCGGGCGAACCACCCCTTCGGTGGTGGGTTTCAGCAAGACCGGCGAACGCCTGGTGGGTCAGGTGGCCAAGCGCCAGGCCATCGCCAACCCTGAGCGGACGGTGGTCTCCATCAAACGGTGGATGGGGTCGGACCATAAGGTCACCATCGACGGCAAGAGCTATACGCCGCAGGAGATCTCGGCCATGATCCTTCAGAAGCTGAAAGCCGACGCCGAGGCCTATCTGGGCGAGAAGATCACCCAGGCGGTCATCACCGTCCCGGCTTATTTCACCGACGCCCAACGCCAGGCGACCAAGGACGCGGGGACCATCGCCGGGCTCGAGGTCTTGCGCATCATCAACGAGCCCACGGCGGCCGCTCTGGCCTACGGACTCGATAAGGAAGAGGATCAGACCATCCTCGTCTTCGACCTCGGCGGCGGAACCTTCGATGTCTCCATCCTGGAGCTCGGCGACGGGGTCTTCCAGGTCAAGGCGACAAGCGGTAATAACCGCCTCGGGGGCGATGATTTCGACGAACGGATCATGAACTGGCTGGCCGATAACTTTCAACGTGAACACGGGGTAGACCTCCGCGGAGACCGGCTGGCCTGGCAACGACTGAAGGAGGCGGCGGAGAAGGCCAAGATCGAGCTCTCCAGTCTGCCCTCCACCAACATCAGCCTCCCGTTTATCACCGCGGTCAACGGCGAGCCGAAACACCTGGAAGCCACCCTTACCCGGGCCAAGTTCGAGGAGCTCACCGCCGACCTGATCGAGGCCACCGTCGGTCCGACCAAGCGGGCCCTGGCCGATGCCGGGCTTGAGCCAAAGGATATCGACAAAGTGATCTTAGTCGGTGGTTCGACCCGGATGCCGGCCGTCCAGGAGATGGTCCGGCGGCTCCTAGGGAAGGAGCCCTTCAAGGGGGTCAACCCCGACGAAGTGGTGGCCATCGGCGCGGCCATCCAGGCCGGGGTCCTGGCCGGGGAAGTCAAAGATATCGTCCTGCTCGACGTGACCCCGCTTTCGCTGGGGGTCGAGACCTTAGGCGGGATCTTCGATAGGATCATCGAGCGCAACACGACCATCCCCACGGAAAAGAAGAAGATCTACTCCACCGCGGCGGACAACCAGACCTCGGTGGAGATCCACGTGCTCCAGGGCGAACGGCCCATGGCCGCCGACAACATCACCCTCGGCCGGTTCCGTCTGGACGGGATCCCTCCCGCCCCGCGCGGGGTGCCCCAGATCGAGGTGACCTTCAGTATCGACGCCAACGGTATCGTCAACGTTTCGGCGAAGGACCTCGGGACCGGCAAGGAACAGAAAGTCACCATTACCTCCAGTCGCCTGACGGAGGACCAGATCCAGCGGATGATGAAAGAGGCAGAGGCCCACGCGGAGGAGGACCGTCGTCGCCGCGAACTGGCCGATCTGCGCAATGAATGCGACTCCCTCCTCTACGCGGTGGATAAAACCGTGAAAGAACTGGGCGAGAAGGCCGATCCCTCTTTGGTCTCCCGCATTAACGAGGCCAAGGAAGAACTGGCCAAAGCCATTCCCACCGCCGAGGCGGCCGAACTCCGGGCCAAGAAGGAGAAACTGGAGCATGCCTTGCACGAACTCTCCAGTGCCGTCTACCAGCGGGTGGCCCAGGCCGCCGGGCCGACGACGGGCGGGGGGGCCGGTAGCGGTTCCTCCGGCGAGTCGGCCAAGCCCGTCGACGCCGACTACCATGTGGTGGATGACGACAAGAAGTAAGGATTCGGCGCCGGCCGCCAAGCCGCGGGGACAGCGGTGCGGCCGGGTCGCCTTCTAGACGAGGTGCGTGATGGCCAGCAAGCGCGACTACTATGAGATCCTGGGGGTAAGCCGCGATGCCACCCAGGAAGAGATAAAGAAGGCTTACCGCCGGCTGGCGCGGGAGTTCCATCCGGACGTAAATAAAGACGACCCTCAAGCCGAAGAGAAATTTAAGGAGATCAACGAGGCCTACGAGGTCTTGAGCGACCCCGAGAAGCGGGCGGCCTACGACCGTTTCGGTCACGCGGCCACCGATCCGGGTTATGCCACCGGGGCCGAGGGTTTCGATTTCGGTGGTTTCGAGGGCTTCGGCGACCTCTTCGAAATGTTCTTCGGCGGGGGGACCGCGCGACGACGGAGCAGTGGCCCGCAGCGGGGTGGTGACCTCCGTTACGACCTGGAGATCTCTTTTGAAGAGGCGGCCTTCGGTCTGGAGAAGACCATCGAGGTCCCGCGGACCGAGGCCTGTGCGGCCTGTCGCGGAACGGGCGCCAAGGGTGGGACGGCCGTCCATACCTGTCCCGCCTGCCGGGGAAGCGGTCAGGTGCGTTTCGCCCAGACCACCCTCTTCGGCCAGTTCGTCAACGTCCGCACCTGCGATCGCTGCCGTGGGGAAGGCAAGGTCATCGAGACCCCCTGCCCCGAGTGCCAGGGCCGCGGTCGGGTCAAAAGGACGCGGAAGATCAACGTCAAGATTCCACCCGGGGTGGACAACGGTTTTCGGGTGCGGGTGCCGGGGGAGGGCGAAGCCGGACTGCGGGGCGGCCCGCCGGGAGACCTTTACGTTTATCTTTACGTCAAGCCCCACCGCTCCTTCAAACGCGAAGGTGACGACATCCACAGCGAGGTGGAGATCTCCTTCGCCCAGGCCGCCCTGGGTACGGCCCTTGCGATCGAAACGCTGGACGGGCCGGTCGAACTGAAGATCCCCGAGGGTACCCAGACCGGGACGGTCTTCCGCCTCCGGGGCCATGGGGTACCCCATCTACGGGGCAGCGGCCGCGGTGACCACCTGGTGTCGGTGGTGGTCAGGACACCGACCAGACTCACCCCCGAACAGCGTGAACTCTTCCGGCGCCTGGCCGAACTGGAGGAAGCCCAGGGCAAGGGTTTCATCGGCCGGGTGAAGGAGGCGTTCGGGAAATAACCGGTAACTCGCAAAAGCCGTGAAGATCGTAATAATAAAACCGGTTATCTCGCAAAGCCCGCGAAGATCGCAAAGTTTCTTGGCGATCTTTACAAGAGAAAATGATTTTATCTCACAAAGACCACAAAGATCACGAAGATAAGAGCACGATCAAAATTAAAATTACAAAAAATTTCTTGGCGTTCTTTGTGATCTTTGTGAGAAATAAAATCCTCGGTTATCTTGCAAAGCGTTCTTTACGCTCTTTGGTAGACGAAGAACTTCAGTTTAACATCCGGGGAGGTGGGGCCATGGATTCCGTGATCGCCTGTCGCGACCTGCGTAAGGACTACGGCCGCAAGAGGGTTTTAACCGGTGTCGACTTAGAGGTCCCGTCCGGGAGCGTCTTCGCCCTTCTCGGCACGAACGGGGCCGGTAAGACGACCCTGATCCGGATCGTCCTGGGTTTGCTCCCGAAGAGCGGGGGCGAGATCCGGGTCCTGGGGGAAGAGCCCTACCGGTTCGGGCCGGATCTCCGCCAGCGAATCGGTTACGTCTCCGAAGAGCAGGGGCTTTATCCCTGGATGACCGTCCGGGGGATCATCGGTTTCTGCCGCTCCCTTTACGATCGATGGGACGAGGAGTTCGTCCAGCGTTACCTGGAGAGGTTCGGCCTCGACCGGCGGGCGCGGGTGAGGTCGCTTTCCCACGGCCAGCGGGTTAAACTGGCCCTGATCCTGGCGCTGGCGCCACGGCCGGGCCTCCTCGTTCTGGACGAGCCCATGTCCGGGCTCGACCCCCTGGCCCAGTACGAGTTTCTCCAGGTGGTGGTCCGCGAGATCAGCCGTGAAGGGCGGACCATCTTCTTCTCCACCCATATTCTGGCCGATGTGGAGGCCGTCGCGGAAAGGGTGGCCATCCTCCACGGCGGCCGGATCCAGGCCTGTGGGACCCTGGCGGAAGTGCGCGGTGCGGTGCGGAAGCTCCGCGTGCGGAGTGAAGGAGGGCCCTCTCCCTCCCTCGGGCATGTGCTCGCCTGGGAGGAGAGGGGGGGGATCGTCCTGGCTTCGGCCGCCGGTTTATCCGAGGTGGCCGCTACGGCCGAGATCCTGGGGGAGGAGCCGGCCAGCCTGGAGGAGGCCTTCGTCTACTTCTGCGCGCGGGGGAGGGCGTGAGAGATGTCCGGCCTTTTCGTCCTGGCCCAAAAAGAGACCCGGCAGAACGCGGTCCTTTTCGCCGTCCCGGCCGCCATCTTCGCCGCCTTGGTTTTTATCGATCTCCTCCATGCGCCGGGCATCCCCGGACGCTATGTCGATCTTCTGGCCACCGCCCTACCTGTGGCCCTGGCGGCGGCCTTCGGGCTCCAGGCCTTCGATGCCGAGGAGAACGCCCAGACCAAGGACTTCCTCCTCACCAAACCGGTCTCCCCGGGGCAGGTGGTGGCGGTCAAGTATCTGGTGGGCCTTATCGCCCTCCTCGCCATCTCCGTGTTGGGCGAGATCTTTCTCCTACCCGAGGCCGTCCGTCCGCCATCGTTGGCCGATTATAGCACCCTCTGGTTTTATTCTTATCTCTTTCTCGTCCTCGTCGTCCACGTGGCCTGTTTCGCCGTGGCCGCTTACGTAAAAGGTCCGCGGAAGGTCCTCTACGGCGCCCTCTTCGCCGTCCTGGCGGCGGGCTGGTTTTTGACCGGGTTCTTCGGTCTCCTTACCGCTCTTTATCATTCCTTCGGGGATCCCGGCTTGTGGTGGTCCTGGGCCGGGATCGGCCTGGGCATGCTTCTTTTGCTGTACCTTATGGCGTTCTTCCTTAAGATCGCCACTTGGTCGATCCATGGGGTCCCTGCGGCATGGGTCCGCCGGAGCCTCCTCCTCTTCGTGGCCGGGCTGGTCTTTTTCCCCGTCGGCCTTCAAGCGGCCGCGTGCAGCCGGCAACCGGCGATCCGGCCCTTCGCCTCCCTCTTCCGGACTTTTTTCGGGGGCGAGGAGTGGTTCGTGGGGACGACCGCCGTTAAATGTCCGGGCAAAGATCTCTATGCCCTGGCGGACGACCACGGACGCCTGGCCATCGCCGTAAAGGGCGGGCGCCCGGAACTCGTTTACGCCGGTAAGAAGGGTGAATCCTCCCCACAAGGGGGCAAGAATGAGGAGTACGGGTCTTCGCTTTCCTCCCTCGCCTTTTCGCCGGACGGCCGCTGGCTCACCTTCGTCGAAGACGAAATCGTCAAGGCCTATGATACGCAAAAGAAGGAGCTCGTGCCCGTCCTCCAGGGAGATCTGGCCGTTTGGGCCACGGATCCGAAACGGATGCTCGTCTTAAGAAAAGAAAAAAATGGGAATACCTATCATCTTTCGGTGGCCGATTTCAACCGGCGGGTCGGCATCGATCTCGGCGCCTTCGACCTCGCCGGTCTGGCGGTGGGGTGGGATGCGGCAAGGGAGAGGCGCCTCCTCCTCGGCCCGGAGGGTCTTCTGCTTTTCTCGCTCGAGACCAAACGGAGCACGCTCGTTCCCTTCCGGCCCGCTTTGCCCGGCGGCCTTGCCATCACCGGTGGTCGGATCCTGCCGCCCCGACGTCCGGATAAACCTTACCGGTTGGTGCTCTTCGCTCTTCCCCCGGGGCGAAAGGGATTCGATGCCTATCTTTACGATTACGATCCGGTCCGGGAGGTCATCGAGGGGCTCCCCCCTTTACGCGGGCTGGGTTATAAAGAACTAGTCTTCGATCCCGAGTCACGGGAGGTCCTCGGCCATCTCGGGATGGGAGTCTACCGGGTGGTCGCGTGGAAGGAGGAAACATCATGAGGACGCAGGCGGAGCGAATCCGCTTCCCGTTTCTTCTCGGCGCCCGAAGACTCATCGCCGTCATCCGGACGGAACTCGCCGGGAGCGGGATCTCTTATCTTTTTCCTCTCCCGTTCTATCTGGGGCTTCTCCTTTATCTCCGTATCTCCGGCCTTTCCACCCTCGGTGTTAAGGCCGGCGGCCTCTGGGGGCTTCTGGTGGCCGCCGGGCTCCTGGCCATGGTCTACGGATTGCAATCTTTCGCCAAAGAAGCGGATCGGAAGACCCTGGACTTCACCCTGAGCCGGCCGGTGCCGGTCTGCGGACTCGTCCTGGGCAAGTATCTCTTGAGCCTGGCCGTGCTTTTAGGCTGGACGTTCCTTTTTGCCCCTCTGCTCCGTTTCGATCTGACGGAGCTCGGATTGAGCAAAGGCATGGGACCGGAGTGGATCCTCCTCTTTCTCCTCTCCGTTCACGCCATGAGTTTTTTAGCCGGGATCATCAGCCGGGGGCTCGAACGCTTCTTCCTGGTCATCGTCTTGAGCGGGGTCATGGGTTCCCTTTGCTATTTTCTCTGGAAAGCCGCCTTCGATCTGATGACGGCGAATTACTATTGGTTCGATATCCCCCCGGTGCTTCTCGGAGCCGTTTCCCGTGGGGTCCCCTATTACCTCGGTTTTCTTTCCATCGTACCACCTGTGGCCCTTGTACTCTGGCATCTTGCCGGCCGGCCGCGACCGTGGACTTTTCCACCCTTGCGGAGAACCTTCACCGCCTGGGGGTTGACCGGCCTCCTCCTCGGCCTTCTTTATCTCGTCTTTTCTCCCCCCCTCTGGCCGGACCGGACGGCGGTGGCCGGGGATTGGCGTGGGGACCGCATCGTCTACGTCACGAAGGGGGTACCGAGCGATAAGGAAGTCTTAATCGTGGGCAAGGGTTTAAAGGAAGCGGGAACGTTGAAGATCGCCCGCCTCTGGGGTCGGACGCGTGCCGTTTATACCGGCGTGAACCTGGCCAAGCCCCGTTTCTCCCCGGACGGCCGCCTGGTGGCCTTTGTGGAGGACGGCTGGATCAAGGTGATCGGGCTTCGGGACCGGCAAGTGACCACCATCGGTCGGGGAGACGCGGCCGCCTGGTCCCACGATGGCCGCCGGCTCGTCATCGCGCGGCGCGTCGGCAAACGCGGGCTATCCCGCCTCTTTCTGGCCGAGATCGGTGGGAGGCGGAAGCCGGTGCCTTTGACCGAGAAGACCTTCAACCTCGCCGATCTGGCCTGGGATTCCCGCGCGGGCAAGCTCTATCTCGTCGGTTTCTTCAAGGATCTTTCTTGCCTCGATCTTGAGACCGGGGCCGTTACTTCGTTCAGTTTCCCCAAGGGGGATGAACCCTCGATTTATCTGGGGGTGATCGAACCGGCCACCGTTCTGGATGCCCAAGGAGGCCGACTTTACCTCGGGCTTATCGACCGTTACCGGCTCCAACTCTATGCCCTCGACCTCCGGGCCGGTTCCCTCGACCTGGTGGAGGAAAAGGTCGACCGGCGGCTCCAGACCGGTGCTCCGCTTCTCCTGCAGCCTTCGGCCAAAGCGGCCATCCTGCTGCGGATCGATGGATCCTTCGCTTATCAAATCATCCTCCTGGAGGCGTTGAAAGAAGGGTACGATCACTAAAATTAGGAGAGATAATGATGGACAGGATTAACAAGATTTAGAGAGGATTTTCTATAAACAATGAAACATAGTAGACAGGATTTATAGGATAACGATGTAAAAAATCAAAATATGATTAGAGATATCTTCAAAGTTTATAAATAAGCCCGTAAATCTTGTTAATCTTGTCTATTTTTTTCTCCCAAGGAGGCCGATGGTTCTGAAA
>JAAYXC010000355.1 GCA_012516115.1 Bacillota bacterium
ATACTTCCCCGGACCACCTACGCCACGTTCACCTCACTTCTCGATTCTATCATGCGCTATCCATTAACTTACATTTGTGCCTATGCGAGGGCATACTACAAGAGAGAGCTATTGGATTTATCCAATAGCTCTCTCCTATGTGAATCCCGAACTATTGACGGGTTAAGGCAGTTGGATGTCTATTATTTTTTTCCGTAGTATTTTTCATATTTCTCTCTACGCTCGTCGATGATTGCCTGCCCGCCGGAGTTGAGATAATCTTGGAAGCCCTTGTCCCATACCTTATCGAACTCTTCCGGCTTGCAGACGATGGCCTGGACTAACAGGTTATCCCGTTTTTGTTTGAGCGCGGCGTCCATACCCGCTTCCGACTTAATCTCGCCGCAATTGAAGTGTTTTACGATGCGGCCATCGCGGTCGCTGGTCTGGAATGCTTTTACGATGTACCGGGGCTCAACATTCGGATACCCGTAAGCGATGGATCTGGCGGTTAGCTCTGGGTCGCCGAGGTCCAAACCGTTGATGGTTAGAGTGTAATCGATATTGTTCGGGGAGTTCATGATCATCTCACCGGTGGCGGCCTTAAGCTTTATCGTCCCGTCCGGCAATACATCGTGATTTACACCTTTCACGCCGATCTGGAGGAATTTCCGGTTTTCGAACTTGGTGATCCAGTCAAGGTACAACAAAGAAGCAAGCGGCTCTTTATTGGTGATGGGGAAGAAGACCTTTCGGTCGACGGGATTAGAGAGAAACTTTCTATACTTGCCCGCGTCGTTCTTGAACGGATCGACCGCGATAAACGCCGCGTCCGGTCCGACGATCTTCTTCAGCGTAACGTGGATACCGTTGACCCCATCGCGGTAGGGGTAATCCCAGTTGTGCATGAAGGCACCCACATAGCCCGATTTGATCAAATTGTCCTCGGTCGGGTCACCGGGGCCATAAAGCGGGAAGTCTTTCCAGATTAGCCCGGCGTTATACCACTCGTTGAGCTTTCTGACCCCTTCCTTTATCCCCGGATATAGGAATTGCCTGTCGTCGAACCCGTAGATATAGGCGTCCTTATCGGAGAATTTCTCGGGAACAAAGGAAGTCAACAGATAATTATTGCGCCAGGCCACATCGTAACTGGTGGAGTAGGGGATCATCTTATCCGCGTTGGGGCCAAGGAGCTTGGAAGCATTGGCCTTGAAGGCTTTCAACATGTTTTCGAACTCTTTAAGGCTTGTGGGCTCTTTGAGACCCAGCTTCTTTAACCAATCCTCACGGACGAAAGTATTGAGGCGCTTATTCACGGCAAGTTTGGCCTCGATGGCCCATACGGTGCCCGTTTCTGGATCTTCATCCCAGAAGAGATTTTGTTCGCCTAAAAATTTCCATAAATTAGGTAACAGCTTTTTGTACTTTTTCAGATAAGGGGCCAGGTCGATTACCCCGCCCATATTGGCATATTGTTGGATGGTCGGGTAGCTATAAGTGACGCAAATATCGGGCGCGTCGCCGGCGGCAAGCCGGTTGTTGATCACCTCGACCTCGGTCCACCGGGGTATGGGGACGAAAGTAACCGCGACGTTATGGTCACGAAGCATGCCCTTTTTGATGAAATCGGTAAAGAAATTGTCTTCCGGCTTGGAGCCACCGGGGTTGCTGCGATCGAATACTTCCACGGTAATGTGCCTGGTTCTGACGAACCTACCGTTAACAATCTCGGGCTCGTTGGCCGAGAAGAGCTCCGGCGAGCAGACGGCCAAGATCAAAACCAACATGAGACAACTAATCAAGATTAAAGAGGCTTTTTTACCTTTTTTCATGCCTGCTCCTCCTTTTTTGGTGGTTTACGGTGAATTGGCCACCTAATCCCCAAATCACCCTTTCACCCGCTTTTTCGGGAGCGTTCCCGAAGATGAATTCTACACCCCCTTTCATAAAAATCTTTTTCTTTCGGGTGAAGACGTGGGTAGGAGAAGTGGTCTAGTCCGGTCTCCAACCCGTGTTAACTCGCGGCCAAATCTTATCTTCCAAAACGAGGCGATGGGAAAGGGCGCTTTTCAAACGGCAAGCGGATCAATCAATCCTTTAACGCGCCCAAGGTCGTACCGGCAATAAAGTATTTTTGCAACCACGGATAGACCAACAGGATCGGTACGGTGGCGAACATGACGGTCGCGGCCTGGATGCTCTGAGACAATCCTGGCATGGTAAAGCCCTCTTGGGTAGCGATCTCGATGCTCGAGACGCTCTTTAGGATATTGTACAAAAACAGCTGGATGGGATAGAATCTTCGGTCGTTCATAAACATCAACGCATCCGCAAACCCATTCCAACGGCCAACGGCATAGTAGAGCGAGAGGGTAGCGAGTACCGGTTTCGAGAGCGGGAGATAGATATCGATAAGGACTCGAAAGGGGCTTGCTCCGTCTATCTCCGCCGAGTCGCGTAGATCTTCGGGGATGCTATAGAAGTAGGTGCGCATGATGATCATGTAAAAGACGCTTAGACAGTTGGGGATGATAAGCACCAATGGGTGGTTGAGTATGCGCAAATCTTTGAGCAAGAGATAAGTGGGAATTGTCCCGGCATTAAAGAGCATGGTAAAAAGAATCATGAGATTAAAGAAACGCCGCCCTTTTAGCTTATCGTAGGTAAGTGGATAGGCACACAGGATGGTCATGGTCATCGAAAAGATGGTGCAAATAACGGTCAAGATCGCGGTCCAGGCAAGAGACCAGGTGTATTTGGAATCCCTGAGCACGAAGCGGTAGGCGTCGAAATTGAGCCCTTTAGGCCAGAGCAAAACCTCGTTGCGGACGAGTGTTTCTGCCGAACTGAGGGAACGCGCCAGAATATTAAGCATCGGTAATAAACAGATAAAGATGATAAAGATGCAAATGGCAGCGATGATCAAATCGCCGATTCTAGAGGTTTTCGATTTAATCACGCCGGATATCCTCCCTTTTGGTTATCATTTTATCTTTTACCAAATGCCGCGCTCGCCAAACCTTTTAGCCAAGGCATCGGCCGCAATAAGGAAAAAGAGGCCGATAACGGACTGGAACAGTCCCACCGCGGTAGTCAGGGAGAACTGCAGACCGCGGATACCGTAGTTATACACGAAAATAGAGATAACGTTGGACACACTGTTGACTAAAGGATTGCCCAAGGCGTACGGCCGGTCGAACTCGCTGCCCAAGATCCGCGCAAGGCTCAGGATGAGCAGGGTGATAATGGTCGGGCGTATACTCGGTAGCGTCACATACCATATACTTTTTAGGCGGCCGGCGCCGTCGATCGCCGCGGCCTCATAAAGTTCGGGGTTGATCGAGGTAAGAGCGGCCAAATAGATGATGGTGTTCCAGCCGACGCTCTGCCAGATTCCCAAAAATACATAAGTAAATACCCAGTACGTAGGTTCATTAAGGAACGGAATCGTAGCAAAACCTAAGCGCTTCAGCACGATGTTCACCAAGCCGGAGGTGGGGGCGAAAAGTTGCAGCGCCATCCCGGCGATGATGATCCACGAGAGAAAGTGCGGCAGGTAGGCGGTGGTCTGCGTGATGCGCTTGAGCCGTTTAAAAGGGAGCTCGTTGAGGAGCAAGGCCAGAATAATCGGAGCGGGGAAGCCGAACACCAAGTCGAGCAAATTCAGCATGACGGTGTTACGCAGGGCATAGAGGAAGTCACGGTTGGAAAAGGCCTTAATAAAATACTCGAAGCCCCCGTTGTCCGCCCATGGCATTTCCCAAGGGCTTTTGACGATACTGTACTTCTTGAACGCGATCTGGATATATGTCATCGGTATATAACGAAAAATCATGAAATAACTGAGGGGTAAAATTAACATGAGATAGAGAACCCAGTATTTCTTTAAATAGTTAAGAGTCTTCTGACCCTTTCCGAACGACCGTTTTAGCATAACTGTTTTCATTATTATCACACCCCGCCTGCTCTATAAATTTATTCCATATAAAGCAGAAAACTAGTTATATTCATAGTTTCGCGCCTTTGCCCTAAAGCTCTCTTTCCATAATCGCAGGAAATTTCCGAGAACGTTCCCGGAGGAACCTTAAAACACCCACCCCTATCTGACGGTGATTCCGGGCCTTCGCCTGACAACCCGGCCGGTCGGCCTTTTGCAGAATAAGCACGACGCGCCGGAGACGGCGTTCGTTCACCCACCGGCGACCCCTTCTGTGTTCAAGACAGAAACATACCGGCCAAGCATCCGCCTCATGCCGATCGATCGCGCTTTCGCGGGAATGCTTCCGAATATATTATTCCACGTTCATCGGGAGAATCCTTCTTATTAGCTTATTAAGAAAATTCTTTACCAACCAAAACATAAT
>JAAYXC010000356.1 GCA_012516115.1 Bacillota bacterium
GATACCTTCGTGGAACTGGCCATCAGACAGGCGGCCCTCGTCGGCCAGGCCAAAAAAGAACCGGTGGTCCTCGCCCCGGTGGATCCGGTGGAAGATTGCGTCCCCCTTGCCGTCCGCAAGGACCCCCGTTCCATCACGTTAACCGAAAAAAAGCGCCTCCTCGAGGAATATAATCGCCTTATCCTCTCCTTCGGAGGACCGATCACGAGCTCGATCGTGGGCTATGCCGAGTCATATACCAAGAAGATCTTCGTTAATTCGGAAGGAACCTGCATCGAACAAGAAGGGGTTGATATGGCCGGCGGCTTTACCGTCATCGCCACCAAAGGCCACGAGACCCAGATGCAGCACCTGGGTTTCGGAAGCAGCCTCGACGCCGGGGTCCTCTGGGGCCACGAGGATCGCCTCCGGGAACTCTGTCGGGTGACCGTTGCTCTGCTGGACGCCCCGCCGGTGGAAGGCGGAGAATACACCGTCATCCTTGACCCGATCCTGGCCGGGGTTTTCATCCACGAGGCCTTCGGCCATTTGAGCGAGGCCGACAACGTCTATGAGAACGAGGAGCTCCGTGCCTTGATGCGCCCCGGCAAGAAGGTCGGCGCGGAGATCCTTTCGGTCTACGACACCGGGCTCGAACCCGGCGCCCGTGGCTATCTCCGCTACGACGACGAAGGCGTCCCGGCCAGGAAGACCTATCTCATCAAAAACGGCGTCCTAGTGGGTCGCCTCCATTCGCGGGAGACGGCCGGGAAGATGGGGGAGGCCGCTACCGGTAATGCCCGCGCCATCAGCTATGCCTTCGCGCCCATCCCCCGTATGCGGACCACCTGTATCGAACCCGGGACCTCTTCCTTCGAAGAAATGCTGACCGGAATCTCTCTCGGGATCTATGCCCAGGAAGCCTATGGCGGTCAGACCGATGGCGAGCAGTTCACCTTCACCGCCGGCCGGGCAAGGATGATCCGCCACGGCACGCTGGCCGAATACGTCAAGGACGTGACCCTGACGGGTAATGTCTTTACCACTTTGAAGAACATCGATTGCGTGGGAAACGACTTCGCACGCCCCGAAGGGCCGGGGGGTTGCGGTAAGGCGGGCCAGTACCCCCTTCCCGTCAGCATGTGGAGTCCCCACCTTCGCATCCAAAACGTGGTGATCGGGGGTAAACGGTAATGGAGACCCTGCTCGAAGCGGCCAAGAAGCGTGGAGTAGAGGCGGAGGCTTTTACGGCGGCCACACGCCAGACCTCGGTGCAGTTCGAAAACGGGCGTCTGAAGAAAGTGGAGACGAGCCTGCGCGAAGGGATGGCCGTGCGGGTCATCGTCGCCGGACGGCTGGGCTTTGCCGCCGCCACTCTGCCTGCCGACCCATTGCGTCTCTTGGAAGAGGCGGTGGCCCTGGCGGAATTCGGCAAAGAAGCCGGGTTTTCTTTCCCCGCGGCCACCGGGGTGCCAAAAGAAATACCGGTCTTCGACGAGACGGTGGACCGGATGCGTCCGGAAGACCTGGTGGCCATGGGGGAGTAACTCATTACCCCTTTACGTGAAGTGACGCCGAAGTTCAAGGCCGCGGCCCATCTCGCCGCGGCCCGGACCAAGATCACCCTGGCCAATACCGCCGGTTTCTCCGGGACAATGGAAAAGACGTTTTTCGGCGGTTCGGTGGGAGGGGTTCTCGTCGAGGGAGAAAACCTCCTCGCCCTGGGCGAAAGCCACATCGGCTGCCGGAAGGCCGACCGGCTTTTTACCCTTCGCGACCGCGTGGCCTGGCA
>JAAYXC010000357.1 GCA_012516115.1 Bacillota bacterium
AGTTATTATGTTATTATTCTTTAAGTTAAGGTGAAAAGAAAATTTGCTGTATTTCTTTTGTGATTTTTGTGGTCTTTGTGTCTTTGTGAGATAAAATTCTTCTTAAGAGTGGGCTACATGTTTCATTTACATACCTTTGCGATCTTTGCGGCCTTTGCGAGATTAAATCATTGCCCGTGACTGTAACTTTTTAGAGAAGATCACCGACAGCTTGCCACCGGCGTGCCTAAAAACTCGCTCACCAGTTTCATGGCGCAATAAGGCCCGCACATGGTGCAGCCTTCGCCGTGCGCCGGTTCCCCTTGCCCGATTATCCGCCGCGCGCCCTCCGGGTCGATGGCGAGCCTTATTTGTTCCTCCCAGTCCAGGGATTTTCGTGCCACGGCCATCCGGCGGTCCCATTCGGCCGCCCCGGGGATACCCTTGACGAGATCGCCGGCGTGGGCCGCGATGCGGGCCGCGATTACCCCCCGCCTTACCTCTTCCGCGTTGGGAAGGCGGAGGTGCTCGGCGGAAGTAACGTAGCAAAGGAAGTCCGCGCCGGCCGCCGCGGCGATGGCTCCGCCGATGGCCGCGGTGAGGTCGTCGTAACCGGGGGCGACATCCGTGACCAGGGGACCCAGGACATAGAAGGGTGCGCTTTCGCAGAGTTTCTTTTCGAGCGCCACGTTGAGGGCGATCTCATCCAGCCTCATATGGCCGGGACCTTCGATCATCACCTGAACGCCGGCCTCCCGTGCCCGCCGGGCCAGCTCACCGAGGGTGATCAATTCACCGATCTGGGCCCGGTCCGTGGCGTCCGCCAGACACCCCGGCCGGAGGCTGTCGCCGAGACTCAAAGTGACGTCGTGGGCCGCCGCCAGTTCCAGCAGGCGGTCGAAATGAGCGTAAAAGGGATTCTCCCGGCCGTGGTAAAGCATCCAGCCCACGAGGAGCGCTCCGCCGCGACTCACGATCTCCGTGATCCGGCCCTGGGAGCGCATGAGTTCCAGGTTGGCCATGGTCAAGCCGGCGTGAACGGTGATGAAGTCCACCCCGTCGGTCATCTGTTTTTCCACCACGGCGAAGAGGTCATCGACCTCCATCCCGACCACGGCCCCTCGGCGCGACAGGGCCTCGGCCGCCGCCTGATAGACGGGGACGGTGCCCAAAGGCACGGGGCAACGGGCGATGAGGGCCCGCCTGATGGCGTCGATCTCCCCGCCGGTGCTCAAGTCCATCACCGCGTCCGTCCCGGCGGCAAGGGCCGCTTCGAGTTTCACCACTTCCGCCGCCAGATCCGGCGATCCCTCCGAGGTCCCGATGTTGGCGTTGACCTTGGTCCGCAGGCCCTTGCCGACCCCGCATGGTCGAAGACCCACGTGAGCCGGGTTGGCCGGAATGACGATCTCCCCTCTGGCTACCCCGGCCGCGATCTCCTCCGGTGTCTTACCCTCCCGCGCGGCCACGGCCTGCATCTTTTGCGTAATCTCTCCACGCTTGGCCGCCATGAGCTGGGTCATCCTTATCTCCTCCCTGTTTCCTGCCCACCGTCTCTAGTCTGCGCCATCGAAGGGGAAAAGGCAAAAAGAAAACCGCCTACCAGCATCGGTGGCGGCAAGACCGCAGGTGGCGCGATCAAACTCCCTCCGCTGGCATTACCCAGAGGCGCCCGGGAAGCGCCCGAACAGGTTCATGGGGTAAGCGGGTTGCCCCGCACTCTCAGCCCCGCGCTAGGAGCTCCCCCGTTGATCCACCGAGGTTATTGTAGCACTATAAAATGGAATGGTCAACCGATGCGATCCTCGGGACCGAGTCAAGCTTTTAAATAAGGCATCCCGACCGGACGGCGGAAAGCCACGCCCTGTCATGCCTTCCTCGCCGGTTACGTTATCGATTGCGCAAGTTGACCATCGTTACCCTTGACATTCCAGGAATGAGGGTGTTACGATATAAATGGCAAAAGAAGAAATATCTTTTATGATTTAGGGAAAACGGTTCCATGATTTAGACCAGATGATGGGAGGAAAGACAATGAATAAACTGGTCGGCTTATTGGATTCCGTTATCGCAAACGCTACCGATACGGAGATCGAGTCAAAAGCCCTGGCCGGAACGGCCGAAGTCCGTCGCGTCGAAGTGGCAGATGAAACCGAACTACCGGCCTGGTTCGACGAGGTGGATGCGATCATCATCTGGCACCAGGTGAAACTGAGCGCCGTCTCCCTTCGACGGCTTCGCCGCTGCGGGATTATCGTCCGGAACGGTGTCGGCTACGATAACGTCGATATCAAAACCGCCGGTGCCCTCGGCATCGCCGTGGCCAACGTGCCGGATTACGGCACCGAGGAGGTGGCCGACCACGCCATGGCCCTGACCCTCGCCCTCCTGCGCCACCTCCCTCCTTTGCTGGCACAGACACGCAGTGGTGGCTGGGACTGGAAAGTCGTCGAGGGTCAGGTCCCCCGGCTTCGCGATATGACCTTCGGCATCATCGGCCTGGGGCGCATCGGCACGGCGGTGGCCTTGCGGGCCAAGGCCTTCGGATTCAAGGTGGTCTTCTACGATCCATACCTTGCGCCTGGCGTGGAAAAGGCCCTGGGCCTCACCCGCGCGGATGAACTCTCCGATCTGCTGCGAATGGCGGACGTGGTCAGCCTTCATTGTCCCTTAACCGAGGAGACCAGAGGGATGATCGGCCGCAAGGAGTTCAACGCGATGAAACCGGGAAGTTTTCTCGTCAATACCGCCCGGGGCGGGATCGTCGACCAGGAAGCTCTAAAAGAAGCTCTACGCAAAGGGATCGTCGCCGGGGCCGGATTGGACGTCGTAACCACCGAGCCGCCAAACGACCCCGAGCTCGTGGGGATGGAAAACGTCCTCTTGACTCCCCATGCCGCCTTCTATTCCCGCGAGTCCTTCATCGAATGTCGGCGGAGTTCGGCTTTGATCGTAAAAAGGTTCTTCGAAACGGGGAAAGTCCTCAATCTGGTCAATGGGGAATCTCTGATGCCTAAAACCAGGTAAATAATTCTAAGGCATCCCAGAAGCTCAGACGACCAGCCCCCCGTTGGGACTGATGACCTGCCCGGTGACGAAATCCGCCGCCGGCGAGGCTAAAAAGAGCGCGCAGGCGGCGATCTCCTCCGGTCTGGCCAATCGCCCCAGGGGGGTTTGGCGTCGTAATTCGTCTAGCTCCTCCTCGGTATAGCCCGCAAGCATCCCCGTCTCCACCGCCCCGGGGGCAATACAGTTCACCTGGATGCCCGACGGCCCGAGCTCCTTGGCCAGGGCCTTGGTGAGCCCGATCACCCCGGCCTTGGCCGCCGAATAGTGGACCTCGCAGGCGCCGCCCACCAGGCCCCAGATGGAAGAGATATTGATGATCTTCCCTCTCTTCTTCGGAAGCATGTGCCGGAGGGCCGCCCGGGTGCAGAGATAGCCGCCCGTTAGATTGACGGCCAGGATCTCGTCCCATTCCTCCTCGGTGATGTCCACAAAGAGCGTGGTCCGCGTCAACCCGGCGTTGTTGACCAGGACATCGAGCCCGCCGAAGCGTTGCACACAATAGTCCACCATGGCCTCCACCGCCGTCCGGTCGGTGACATCCGCCTGAAAAAGGGCGGCGGAGAAGCCCTCCTGCGCAAGGCCGGCACAGAGGGAGCCCGCCTTTTCCCCGGAGGCATGGTAGTTGATCAGCACGTTATAACCGTTGCGGGCGAAGAGTTCGGCCGTGGCCCGGCCGATGCCCCGGGCGGCGCCGGTGACCAGGACGGTTTTTTTCGCCGGAGAGATCTCCATCCCAAATCCATCTCCATGCGGAATCAACCCGGGCAAAATGGAAAGAGCCTCACGATTCCATTATAGCCTGATGCATTCGGTAACGGCAATTGAGGATACTCCTGCATCGAAACCCCTTCGCCTTAAGCCCGCCTAACCGCGCCATCTGTCCAGCCCCTTTTCCGGCCATGCAGATTTGAAAGTAGCAATAAATAGACGGCAAGGAAAATAATGAAGCATGGCGAATACGTGGACATCCTCTTCTACTTCGGTCTTCGGGCCTCGCCCACCATCGCCAAACGTTATACAGGGCATGGA